>CAJAFJ010000513.1 GCA_903938955.1 uncultured beta proteobacterium
AAGCTGAATGCGCAGAGCTGGCCGACAAGGAATTACCGGTCACCGAAAAATTCAATTTAAACGTGCCACGCTCACGGTGCCAAAAGTGCGGCCATCAAATCAGGTGGTTTGAAAATATCCCGGTCCTGAGTTATGTTTTTTTGCGCGGCAAATGCTCTGCCTGTGCCACACGCATCAGCCTGCGCTACCCGCTGGTGGAATTGACAACCGGGGCACTCTTTTTTTACTGTGCCTCCAAATGGGGCGTGACGCCCACCGCTGTGGTCTGGAGCGCGTTTGCAGCCACTCTGTTGGCGCTGGCCTTGATCGACTGGGACACCACGCTGTTGCCCGATGACATGACACTGCCCTTGCTGTGGGGCGGACTAATTGCGGCATTGCTTCAATGGACTTCCGTCCCGCTGGCCGACGCCGTGTGGGGCGCGGTGGGGGGTTATATGTCCTTGTGGCTGGTCTACTGGGCGTTCAAACTGGCCACCGGAAAAGAGGGCATGGGATTTGGCGATTTCAAGCTTTTTGCCGCCTTAGGGGTCTGGTTTGGCTGGCAAGCGTTGATTCCCATCATTTTGATGGCGTCCGTCATTGGCGCTATCGTGGGTATTGCCATGAAATTCTCCAGCGGCTTACGCGAGGGCGGCTATGTTCCATTTGGTCCCTTTCTTGCTGGCGCCGGTTTGACGGTCATGTTTTTTGGTCCTGGCGCCATCCTTCGTTTCATCGGGCTGTAAGCCATGTTGAAGGCAGTCCGGCTGGGCCTCACAGGTGGCATTGGCAGCGGAAAAAGCACGGTAGCCCAACTTCTGGCCGCGATGGGCGCCGCAGTGGTAGATGCCGATGCCATTGCCCGTGATTTGACGCTGCCGCAAGGTTTGGCCATGCCGTTGATCGCGGCCACTTTTGGCCCCGATTTCATCACCTCTGCGGGGGCACTGGACCGCGAAAAAATGCGCGCGCTCATTCACACCGATGCATCCGCACGGCAGCGGCTGGAAGCCATCATTCACCCCATGGTAGCCGAAGAAACACAGCGCCAGGCCGCTACGGCCATCCGCCAAGCTTGTCCTTGCATCGTCTTTGACGTACCCTTGCTGGTGGAATCTACCAGCTGGCGTCAACGGGTCGATCACATCTTGGTGGTGGACTGCACACCAGAGCTGCAGATTGAGCGGGTGATGGCGCGCAACCATTTACCGCGTGACGCGGTTGAAAAAATCATGGCCTCGCAAGCGAGTCGCAAACATCGCCTCAGCGCCGCAGACACGGTTATTTTCAACGTCAACCGGTCATTGGCGCAACTGGACGACGAGCTGCACCACATTCATCACCGCTTCGGGCTATCATCGACCCGGCCTTTCGATACACCCCAAAAAACAACAGCGTGATCCTTTACGAATACCCCTTTAACGAGCGCATCCGCACCTATTTGCGTCTGGAACATTTGTTTCTTCGGTTAGGTGAGCTTGTCTCCCGCGATCAGGCTATCGATCATCACTTTGCGCTGACCACTATTTTTGAGGTCATGGATGTGGGCGCCCGGGCCGACCTAAAGTCCGATGTTCTCAAGGATCTGGACAAACAAAAACACATTCTGGATGCTTACCGGGGTAATCCGGCCATCGCCGAAGGCGTGCTTGACGAGGTAATTAACAAGTTGTCGGCGTGCTTCGTGGCGCTCAACACCCTGCCCGGCAAAGCCGGTCAATCGCTCACGGAGAACGACTGGCTCATGAGTATTCGCAGTCGCATCGGGATTCCCGGGGGAACTTGTGAGTTCGACTTGCCAGCCTACTATGCCTGGCAGCACAAGCCCGGCGATCAGCGCCGCGCGGATTTGATGCGCTGGCTATCGACCCTGACACCGCTGGCAGACTCGATTCAACTCTTACTGAAGCTACTGCGTGATTCTGGCGCACCGCAAAAAGTCGTCGCCAATGGCGGACAGTTCCAGCAAAACCTGCCTCAAGGCCGAACGTTTCAACTGTTGCGCCTACGCCTTCATTCATCGCAGGGGTTAATTCCAGAGATCAGCGGTAATCGCTTGATGGTCTCGATCCGACTCATGCGGCATGGCGAGGACGACCGCCTGCATGCCTGCAATGAAGACGCCTCATTTGAACTGACACTTTGCTCATGAAGCCCGCTGACCACACCACAACAGGCGCCCCCAAACTGGTGGCTTGCCCGACCTGCGCGGGCGACAGCGTCTACGCGCCGTCCAATCCCTACCGTCCTTTTTGCAGCGACCGCTGTAAAAACATCGACTTGGGCGCCTGGGCGAATGAAGACTTTCGCATGGCGGCCAAAATATCGCCTGAAGACTTGCTGACTGACGACGCGCAGTAGCCTTTACTCAAGCTCAGCCCATCAGTGGCCCGTGTGGGCACCCCCTGAATGCGTTGTTCCCACAAAGCTGCGCTCTTCTGCCAGCCACTGCAGTACCGGCACCGTACCCGGTAAAACCGGTTCAACGAGCACTGGCAAGCGCTGCCATGCAAACGACTGGGCTTCGCGCATTTGCAGCTCGCCGGTCCAGCTGAACACCTTGCAAAAGTTCAATCGCACCAGAGCGTGCGGATAGTCCACCAACTCAACTTTCCACGGCGTGACGGCCCCCACGGTAATGCCTAATTCCTCATGAAGCTCACGCACCAAGGCTTGGGCCACCGTTTCACCAGCCTCCAGTTTTCCGCCGGGAAACTCCCAATACCCTTCGTAAACCTTGCCCACCGGGCGTGAGGTCAGCAAGAAGTCGCCATCAGGGCGAATCAAAACACCCACGGCGACATCAACCACCGCGCGATCAGGCCCGCCCTCCCGGGGGCGTCCGGCATCGGCCATCAGGGTCGGTTTACTCATGCGCTGGCCGCGTGCTTGCCCGCATAGTCACGGGCAAATTGGTACGCTACCCGGCCGCTGCGCGAGCCGCGCTCCAGCGCCCACACTAGGGCTTCGGGGCGGGCGGCCTCAATGGCGGTGGGCGTCACTTCAAAGGAGGACAGCCATTGCGCCACGATGGTGAGGTACTCGTTCTGGGCGAACGGGTAAAAGCTGACCCATAAACCAAAACGTTCAGAGAGTGAGATTTTTTCTTCGATCACCTCACCCGGGTGCACCTCGCCGTCATCGGTGTGCGTGTAGGTCAGGTTGTCCTTCATGTGCTCGGGCAACAAATGCCGCCGATTGCTGGTGGCATAAATCAACACATTGGGCGTGGTGGCCGCTACGGTTCCATCCAGAAT
Organism: uncultured beta proteobacterium; assembly: GCA_903938955.1. The sequence continues at coordinate 3,240 of CAJAFJ010000513.1, forward strand.
GGATTTGAGCGCCTTGTAGCCCGGCTCACCGTCTTCAAAGCTCAGGTCATCGCAGAACACAATGAATTTTTCGGGCCGCTCGGACACCACATCCACAATATCAGGCAAATCAACCAGGTCGGCTTTGTCCACTTCGATCAAGCGCAAGCCACGCGCCGCGTACTCATGCAAACAGGCTTTGATCAGCGACGACTTGCCGGTGCCCCGGGCGCCGGTCAACAGCACATTGTTGGCGGGTTTCCCGTTCACAAACTGCAGGGTATTGAGCTGGATTTTTTCTTTTTGTGTCTCAATTTCTTTCAAGTCCGACAAACCCATCGCGCCCACATGGCGCACGGGCTCCAGCGCGCCATGACCGGTGCTGCGCTTGCGGTAGCGGTAGGCAATCGAGGCGTTCCAGTCAGGTGCCGTGAGGGGTTGCGGCAACACCGATTCGATCCGGCTGATCAGTTGCTCCGCCCGCATCAGCAAATGCGAAAACTGTTCGTTCATGAGCGGTAGTCCGCGTTGATCGTGACGTACTCATGGCTCAAGTCGCAGGTCCAAACCGTGTCCACTGCCTCGCCACGCCCCAGAGCCACCCGCACCATGATCTCGCTTTGTTTCATGACACGCTGGCCTTCTTCTTCGCGGTACAAGGGGTTGCGCCCGCCTTGAATGGCCACATGCACGTCATCCAGAAACAGATCGATACCGGTCTGGTCCAAATCTACGATGCCCGCGTAACCCACCGCCGCCAAAATACGCCCCAAGTTGGGGTCGCTGGCAAAGAAGGCCGTTTTCACCAAGGGTGAATGGGCAATGGCGTACGCCACCTGACGACATTCCGCCGACGTCTTGCCACCTTCCACCTTGATGGCGATAAATTTAGTGGCGCCTTCGCCATCGCGCACGATGGCTTGCGCCAGCTTGAGCGCCACCGACAGCATGGCCGCCTTGAGGGCTTGACCGTCGGCACTGTCCAGCGATTCAATCGTGGCATGCCGTGCTTTGTGCGTGGCAATAACGACAAACGAGTCGTTGGTGGAGGTGTCGCCATCCACCGTCACCCGGTTGAAGGAGCCTTCAGCCAATTCGGTGGCCAGCTGCTTCATCAAGACGGGGTTGACGCAGGCATCCGTCGCCATAAAGCCCAGCATGGTGGCCATGTTGGGTCGGATCATGCCCGCGCCCTTGCTTATGCCGGTGATGCTCACCAAAGCGCCGCCGATCATCACCTGGGTACCGAAGGCCTTAGCCACGGTGTCGGTGGTCATGATGCCTTCCGCCGCGCGCAACCAGTTGTTGTCGCTCACATCCGCCAAGGCGCCGTCCAGTCCGGCTTCAATGCGGTCATTGGGCAATGACTCCATGATCACCCCGGTGGAAAACGGTAAAACTTGCTGGGCTGAAATACCCAGTTTGGCCGCCAGTGCCTTGCAGGTGCTGAACGCGCGAACACGCCCGTCTTCGCCCGTGCCGGCATTGGCGTTGCCCGTGTTGATCAGCATCGCCCTGACGCCGGTGCCCGAGGCGAGATGCTCTCGGCACAACTGCACAGGAGCGGCGCAAAACCGGTTTTGCGTGAACACGCCCGACACGGACGCGCCCTCGTCGATCAGCACCACGGTCAGGTCTTTGCGGTTGGCTTTGCGGACACCGGCTTCAGTCACCCCAATGCGAACACCTGGGACGGGATAAAGCTGTGCAGGATTAGGAGCGAGTAAATTGACAGACATTTTTTTCCTTCAGAAATGACAGAATTATCCAGAAATTAAAGGCTCAAAAAACAATCGGGCCAAAGGCCCGATGATTGAATGCGCGCGAACCTTAAGCCAGCTTGCCGTGGCAATGCTTGTATTTATTGCCACTGCCACAAGGGCACAGCTCATTGCGACCGACGCGCGGCACGGCATCCGCCAATACCTGCTGGTTGAACAGCATGGTATCAGCGGTCGTTTCGACGCCCCCGTTTTCAGTGGGCGCGGTGTACGTCACGTTGGCAATGCTTTCACCGCGATTTTCCATGTCTTCAGCGGCCTGCTCCAGTTGTTCACTGGATTGGACCTTGACCGTCATGAGAATTTTGGTGACGTCGTTTTTAACGGCATCCAGCAACTGGCCAAACAACTCAAACGCTTCGCGCTTGTATTCCTGCTTGGGCTGCTTCTGGGCATAGCCGCGCAAATGAATGCCTTGACGCAGGTAGTCCAGCGAGCTCAGGTGTTCACGCCAATGGGTGTCGATACTTTGCAGCAAGACCATGCGTTCGAACTGGGTGAAGTTTTCACCCCCCACTTGCTCCACCTTGGCATCAAATACCTTGTTGGCTTCGTTGCAAACACGCTCCAACAGGTCTTCATCTGTAATGGCACTGGCCGCACTGACTTGCTCCTGCAACGCCAAGGTTACTTGCCACTCATCCGCCAACACTTTTTCGAGCGCCGCAATATTCCATTGCTCCTCGACCGACTCCACCGGCACGTATTGACGAACCAAATCGGTGAAGCAACCTTCGCGCAGAGACGCAATTTGGGGCATCAGATCAGCAGCATCCAGAATTTCATTGCGCTGCTGGTAAATCACCTTGCGCTGGTCATTCGAGACATCATCGTATTCAAGCAATTGCTTACGCATGTCGAAATTGCGGGCTTCTACTTTGCGCTGAGCGCTCTCAATGCTGCGCGTCACGATGCCCGCTTCAATTGCTTCGCCATCCGGCATTTTGAGACGGTCCATG
>CAJAFJ010000514.1 GCA_903938955.1 uncultured beta proteobacterium
GACCGATCAAAAAGGTCTCTACACCGCCGACCCGCGCAAAGACCCGGCTGCGCAGTTTGTGCATGTGGCGCGGGCCGGTGATACCGCGCTTGAAGTCATGGCCGGCGGTGCTGGCTCCAGCCTGGGCCGCGGGGGCATGATTACCAAAATTCTGGCCGCCAAGCGCGCGGCCGGCTCGGGAGCCTCCACGGTCATCGCCTGGGGCCGCGAACCCGATGCCCTGTTGCGCCTGAGCCAAGGCGAGTCGATTGGCACCTTGCTGATCGCCCCCACCCAAAAAACCCAGGCCCGCAAGCAATGGATGGTCGATCACTTGCAACTGCGCGGCTCGGTCAGCGTCGATGCCGGGGCGGTCAACAAGCTGCGCAGTGGCGGCTCCAGCCTGCTGCCGGTGGGCATGACCGCCGTAGAAGGCGATTTCTCGCGCGGCGATGTGATTGCCATCCGGTCTGACGATGGCCTGGAGGTGGCACGCGGCCTGGCCAATTACGCCAGCGCCGAAGCCCGCTTGCTGTGCCGCAAACCTTCCAGCGCCTTCACCGGGCTGCTGGGCTACATGGCTGAACCCGAAATGGTGCATCGCGACAATTTGGTGCTGAGCCGCTGAAGCGCTTTAGCGCTACAGGCATTGCAGCCAAAATTAGTTTTGTCAGCTTTGCCAGCTTTTCAAGCGGCACACCGGATGCCACATCAACCGGGCAAGCCGATGATTTTGGCCTTGCCCCATACAGAAAAAAATCTCTTGCCGTCTTGGATAGCTATATTATTCATAGCTGTTTGCGCAATAAGGACGGGGGCTACAGGCCGATTTGGCATAAATTTGGCTTGAGTCAGGCTTAAATCAGCCTCAAGACTCGCGGCGCAGGGCCGGAAACAGGATGACATCGCGGATGCTGGCGCTGTCGGTCAGCAGCATCATCAGCCGGTCAATGCCGATGCCGCAGCCACCGGTGGGCGGCATGCCGTATTCAAGGGCGCGCACAAAGTCGTGGTCGTAATACATGGCCTCATCATCGCCGCTGTCTTTGGCCGCCACTTGCGACTGGAAGCGGGCGGCTTGCTCTTGGGCATCATTCAACTCGCTGAAGCCATTGCCAAATTCACGCCCGGTGATGTACAGCTCAAAGCGCTCGGTCACTTCGGGGTTGGTGTCGCTGGCACGGGCCAGCGGCGAAATCTCGGTGGGGTGTTCCATGATGAAGGTGGGTTGCCACAGTTGTTCTTCCACTGCTTCTTCTTAGTCCAGCACCTGCAAGCTGGCCAGTGTGCGGCCTTCAAGCCGGTTCTTGGCCTCGGTCAGGCCCAATTTCTTGACCGCATTGGTCAGCCACACGGGGTCGTTGACGTTGTCACCGGCTTCGGTGTACTTGCGGATCGCTTCAACAATGGTCAGGCGCGCAAATGGCTTGCTCAGGTCAATGGGGCCACCAAACCGGCCGGTGCCATAGTTCAGTACCAGTGAGCCGCAAACCTTTTGCGCCGCATCGCGCACCAGGGCCTCGGTAAAGGTCATCAAATCCTGATAGTCCCAATACGCCGCGTAGAACTCCATCATGGTGAACTCGGGGTTGTGGCGCACGCTGATGCCTTCATTACGGAAGTTGCGGTTGATCTCAAACACCCGATCGAATCCGCCCACGATCAAGCGCTTCAAATACAGCTC
>CAJAFJ010000515.1 GCA_903938955.1 uncultured beta proteobacterium
CTGCGCGCTCTCCGGCAAACCCGCCCGTTACTGCGACGACGATTTCATCGTGGCCGTCGCGACCGATTCTCCTGATCAGTTGCCCACCCCAACCCAGCTCCCGGTGCTCAACCTCAATGACGCTGACGCGGTGGCCGACTGGCTGATCAACAACGGCAACCGGTTCGATTACGACCTGGACAATTTTGTATGAACACGCCCCGCCAGCCCTTGAAACCCCTGGATGCCGCGCTGGCTGACTTGCTCGGGTTTGCGACGCCGCTAGAGGGCACCGAATCGGTTTCGACGTTCGATGCCGACGGCCGGGTGCTGGCGCAAGACATCGTGTCAGGCTTGCAGGTGCCGTCACAGGACAACAGCTCGATGGACGGTTACGCCGTGCGTTGCGCCGATGTGTTGGCCGCTGCTAGCACGGCGCTGCGGGTGACTCAGCGCATCGCCGCTGGCTCCGTCGGTGCGCCTTTGCAGCCCATGAGCGTGGCCCGGATTTTTACCGGCGCCCCGATTCCTCCCGGCGCCGATGCGGTGGTGATGCAGGAAGACTGCGACCTGACTCTTGCAAGCGCTGAAGCGCAAGAGCCCCAGGTGCACATCAAGGTTGTGCCAACGCTGGGGCAGTGGATTCGACGCGCCGGTGAAGACGTCACGCTCGGCGCCGTGGTGCTCTCAAAAGGCACGCGCTTGACGCCCGCAGCACTCGGGCTGGCGGCCAGTATCGGCATGGATGTGTTGCCCGTGGCAAGGCGCCCGCGCGTGGCTTTGTTCTCCACAGGCGATGAGCTGGTGATGCCGGGCGCTGTGGCCTCCGCGCAGATGAAACCGGGCACCATTTACAACTCCAATCGTTTCTTTTTACGCGCGTTGCTGGTGCGTTTGGGCTGCGACGTGACGGACCTCGGTATCGTGCCCGACCAATTGGCCGCCACCGTGGACGCGCTGAAAAACGCAGCGCAAAACCACGACCTGATTTTGACCAGCGGTGGTGTTTCGGTGGGGGAAGAAGACCACATCAAACCCGCCGTGCAATCGCTGGGTACGCTGAATTTGTGGCAAATCGCCATCAAACCCGGCAAACCCTTTGCCTACGGGCGGGTGCAAAATGCCCACTTTATCGGACTGCCCGGCAACCCGGTATCCAGCTTTGTGACCTTTTTGTTGCTGGTGCGCCCGTTTTTGCTCACCTTGCAAGGCGTGACCGATGTAGCACCTGACGCCTTGGCGGCGACCGCCCATTTTTCATGGCCTAAAGCTGATAAACGGCAGGAATTTTTACGTGTGCGGCGCAATGCCGCAGGCGGGCTGGATTTGTTTCCCAACCAAAGCTCGGGCGTCCTGACCTCGGCGGTGTGGGGCGACGGCCTGGTGGACAACCCCGCCGGACAAACGATTGCGTACGGTGATATGGTTCGATTTATGCCTTTTTCGGAGTTGCTGGGATGACCGTCACCGTCAAGTATTTCGCCTCCATCCGCGAGACCATCGGAGCCTCCAGTGAAGTGGTCGCCACCACGGCGTTGACGCTGGCCGCATTGCGCGACCAGTTGATTGCGCAGGGCGGCGTCCATGCCGAGTGTCTGGCGCGTGGCCAAGCCGTCCGCATTGCGCTCAATCAGGTGATGTGCGATGAAACGGCGGCGCTGTTTGAAGGCGCCGAGGTGGCGTTTTTTCCACCGGTCACGGGTGGCTAAAGTGATGGCTAATCCAGACATGGCGACGCCAGTGAAGCCAGAAATCAAGGTGCCACGCGTGGTTATTCAAACCGCTGATTTCGACCTGAGTGCCGAAGTCATGGCCCTGCGAGCTGGTGATGCGGGTGTGGGTGCCATTTGCAGTTTTGTCGGTACGGTGCGTGACCGCACGGCAGGCACGCCGGGCCAGATCAGCAGCATGGAGCTGGAGCATTACCCCGGTATGACCGAGAAATCGATCGAAGCCATGATCGATGCGGCCCATCAGCGCTTTGATATTCTGGGCGCCCGTGTCATTCACCGGGTCGGCCTGCTACTGCCGCTAGACCAGATCGTGCTGGTGGCGGTCACTTCTGCGCACCGGGGTGAGAGTTTTCAGGCCTGTGAGTTCTTGATGGACTACCTCAAAACCCAAGCACCATTCTGGAAAAAAGAACAGACGCCCGAGGGCGCGCGCTGGGTTGACGCCCGCGTGACCGACGATGCCGCACTGGCCAAATGGGGCATTGCGTCACGCAACAGCTAAGCCAGTGGAAAAGGGCGCTGCAGCTCTTTGCTTGATTAAAGTCAACGCAGACGTAGGCCAGACGCCTTGAAAATTCCCTTTCGGCATCAAGCTATAGGTGAATTAAAAGGAGTGTTATGCGCATCGAAAAACTCACCACCAAGTTTCAGGAAGCTTTGGGCGAAGCTCAGACTTTGGCCTTGGCCAATGATCACGCCTACATCGAGCCCGCCCACGTTTTGATTGCCATGTTGCGCCAGGACGACGGCCCCAAGGCCTTGTTGCAACGGGCGGGTGTCAATGTGCAGGGCCTGTTGGCGGCAGCCGAAGTCGCCATGAAAAAACTACCTCAAGTGCAAGGCCACGAGCAGGTGCAAGTGGGGCGCGACATGGTCTCGCTGCTGCAGGCCTCAGAAAAAGAAGCCCTCAAGCGCGGCGACCAGTTTGTTGCCGGCGAGTTGTTTTTGCTGGCGCTGACCGACAGCAAGCAGGACATCGGCCGTATCGTCAAAGAAAACGGCCTGACCCGCAAGTCACTGGAGTCGGCCATCGAGGCCGTGCGCGGTGGGCAGAACGTGGACAGTGCCGATGCGGAAGACCAGCGCGAGTCGCTCAAAAAATACTGTGTCGATTTGACCGAGCGTGCCCGCATGGGCAAGCTGGACCCGGTGATTGGCCGTGACGAGGAAATTCGCCGTGCCATTCAGGTGCTGCAACGCCGCACCAAGAACAATCCGGTGTTGATCGGCGAGCCTGGTGTGGGAAAGACGGCGATTGTGGAAGGCTTGGCCCAGCGCATTGTGGCGGGCGAAGTGCCCGAGTCGCTCAAAAAA
>CAJAFJ010000516.1 GCA_903938955.1 uncultured beta proteobacterium
CCGAAATGGTGATCGAGCGTGCCAAGCGCCTGGTCGAACTGAAAAAAGACGTCGTGATTCTGCTGGACTCGATCACCCGCCTGGCCCGTGCTTACAACAATGTGGTGCCTTCGTCGGGCAAAGTCTTGACCGGCGGCGTGGACTCCAACGCCCTGCAACGGCCCAAGCGTTTCCTCGGCGCGGCCCGCAATGTGGAAGAAGGCGGTTCACTGACCATCATCGCCACGGCGCTGGTCGATACCGGCAGCCGCATGGACGAGGTGATTTTTGAAGAATTCAAAGGCACCGGCAACAGCGAGATTCACCTGGACCGCCGTTTGTACGAAAAGCGCGTGTTCCCGTCGATTCAACTCAACCGCAGCGGCACACGCCGCGAAGAGTTGCTGCTGGCGCCCGATATTTTGCAAAAAACGCGCATTTTGCGTCAGTTTTTGTACAACATGGATGAAGTTGAGTCCATGGAAATGGTGCTCAAGCAAATGCGCGCCACCAAAACGAACAGCGAGTTCTTTGACATGATGCGCAGAGGCGGCTAGGCTATAATCGATGGTTTTTCGCGATAAGTACCCCGGGCTTTGAATTGTGCAAAGGTTTGCTCAAGGGCTTGGTGCGGCTAGCGCAACTGATGGAGAAGATATGAAAGAAGGCATTCACCCCAATTACCGTGAAGTTTGTTTCCAGGACATGTCCAACGGATTCAAGTTTGTCACACGTTCTTGCGCCAACACCAAAGAAATGATCAAGATGGAAGACGGCCGTGAGCTGCCTTTGTACAAGCTGGACACCACCAGCGAGTCACATCCTTTCTACACCGGTACACAAAAATCTGTGGACAACATGGGTGGCCGTGTTGAGCGCTTCCGCAACCGTTTTGGCAAGGGCAAAACCGTTGAAGCAACTCCAGCAGCTGCCGAATAAACTGGCAACCGCTTCATGAAAAAGGCAGCCCGGGTGACCGCGCTGCCTTTTTCTTTGCTTTAGCATCACCGTTTACCCCTTTTTCAAACATAGCCCAAAGCGTGAACTCCACCACCCCCGCCATCGTTGCCCAAGGCGCCGTCAACCGCCTGCCGCGCGTCGCACTGCTGCTGTTTTGCTTCGCTTATGTGCTGCCAGGTTTTCTGGGGCGCGGGCCGTGGAAAAGTGCGGACATCACGGCCTTTGGCTACATGGCGACGCTGGCACGAGGCGGCTCAGACTGGTTCTTGCCCCGCCTGCTGGAGTGGGTGCCCGAGGTGGATGCCTTGCTGCCTTACTGGCTTGGCGCCTGGGCGATTCAGGTGGCGCCCGGCTGGATTCCGGCCGATTTCGCAGCCCGCATTCCCTTCATTCTGCTGCTGACCTTGACGCTGTTTGCGACTTGGTATGGCACCTACTACCTGGCCCGCAGCCCGGCTGCACAGCCCGTTGCCTTTGCTTTTGGCGGCGAGGCGCGACCCACTGATTACGCACGCGCCCTTGCTGATGGCGGCCTGCTGGCTTTTATTGCCTGCCTGGGGCTGGCCCAGTTGTCGCATGAAACCACACCGGCCACCGCGCAACTGTGTTTTACCGCCCTGACCTTTTATGCGCTCGCCGCCCTGCCTTACCGCACCGTGACGCCAAGCCTGGCGGGTATCGCGGGCTTGGCCGGACTGGCCTTGTCGGGCGCGCCCAGCATGGCCATGATGTTGGGCGCCGGCGGGGCGCTGATCCATCTGCTGGACCGCTCATCCCCAACCCAGGCCAAGCATCACAAGCTCTATTGCGTCAGCGGCATTGCGCTGCTGACAGGGCTGGTCGCCCTGATGGTGTTCGTGCTGGACTTGTGGCGCTGGCGCATTGACCTGCCACAAGCCAATGGGCAAGACTGGCGCAATCTGGGTCGCTTGCTGCTTTGGTTCACGTGGCCAGCCTGGCCGCTGGCGCTCTGGACTTTGTGGCGCTGGCGGCATCAACTGGTGCATGGCGGCACACCCAGTCGCCATCTGGCACTGCCCCTGTGGTTTACCGGCATCGCCTTGGGCGCCACGCTGACAACCGGGTCGGCTGACCGATCTTTGTTACTCGCCTTGCCGGCGTTGGCTGCCTTGGCGGCTTTTGCGCTGCCGACCTTGGAACGAAGCGTTGCCGCGTTGGTCGATTGGTTCACGCTGATTTTTTTCTCAGGCTGTGCCTTGATCATCTGGATCGTCTGGATCGCCTTGCAAACCGGCGTGCCAAGTCAGCCCGCCGCCAATGTCGCCCGTTTGATGCCCGGGTTTGAACACAGCTTTTCACTGATACCCTTTTTGATCGCCATCGCCGCTACCCTGGCATGGGCCTGGCTGGTTAAATGGCGCGTGGGACGACACCGGGCCGCCATCTGGAAGAGTCTGGTGTTGCCAGCCGGAGGGGCCGCACTGAGTTGGTTATTGCTGATGACCTTGTGGCTACCGCTGCTGGATTTTGCCCGCAGCTACGCGCCCCTGGTGCGAAGAACCATGATCCTCATGCAACAACCACCGCGCTGCGCAGAGGCCGTGGGCCTCAATCGCGGTCAGATTGCGGCATTTCAGTTTCACGGCCATTTGCAGCTCATGCCTTTAGGCTCACCGATGAATTGCCCCTGGCTCATCGTGGACAAAGATGCCTAGAAAACGCTGCTCTATTCGCCGGAAAGTTCCCAATGGACACGTCACAGCACCCTGCGTAACCCGCCCGACCGCACTGAAGACGTGTTGCTCTTCAAGCGCAACACACCGCCTTAGTCGGCGCGTCTGACGCGCTGGGCGGGAAAAATAATACTGAACACTGAACCTTTTCCCGGCGTACTTTCAATAGTCAACTCGGCATCGTGCCGCTGCGCCACATGCTTGACGATGGCCAAACCCAGACCGGTGCCGCCGGTGTCGCGTGAGCGGCTTCGGTCGACGCGGTAAAAACGCTCGGTCAAGCGCGGAATGTGTTCGGGCGCAATACCCGGGCCCGTGTCTGCCACCGAGAACTCAGCCCGCCCTTCTGGCAGCCAACGCGTTTTGACATAAATTTCACCGAAAGCAGGCGTGTAGCGAATGGCGTTGCCCACGAGGTTACTCATAGCACTGAGAAGTTCATTCGGCGCCCCCACAATCTCAGCCTCCAGGCCCGAGTCAAACACCAACGTGTGCAAGACCTCGGCGCCGGGGTTGAGTACGGCTGACAACGCGTGCGCGTCCTGTTCAAGTTGCTGCATCAGGGTGGGCATGAAGAACCCGCTCGAAGCACCTGGCAAGGGGCTGCCCTCCAGCCGCGAAAGAATCAGCAAATCGTTCACCAGGGACTGCATGCGTTCGGCCTGCTGCGCCATCAAGGCCAAATAACGCTCACGCTCATCGTCCGTCAGGGACAGGGTTTGCAGGGTTTCGACAAAGCCACCCAACACCGTCAGCGGCGTGCGTATTTCATGCGAGACGTTGGCCACAAAATCCCGGCGCATAGCTTCAGCCTGCTCCAGCGCGGTGACGTCTCTTGACAGCAACAGCAGCCGCCCTTCACCATAGGGATGCAAATTGACTGAAAGAATGACCGGGCGTGAGGGCGTACTTTGGCGCCCAGGCATGGCAAGATCCGTGGCGTACACATGGCTTGCAAAATAGCGGGCAAAACCGGGGTCGCGCACCAGGTTGCCAATGTGTTGAAGGATGTCGCGCTGGTCATCCAGACCAAAATGGGTCGCGGCGGTTTTATTGAACCATTCAATGTGGCCCTCTGGATCGAGCAGGATGACCCCATTGGGCGAGGCTTGAAAAGCCGCCAGAAAATCCTGTAATTGCGACTGTGTATCGCGTGTCACTTGCTCTTTCGAACGAATTAAACGCCGGGCGCGGCTCGACACTTCACCCCACAGACCGGTGCTCATGACAGGCTCGGACACATCGCCTTCACGCAACCAGCGCAGCAGGCGAGCACCGCGTGACAGGTCAAACAGAACCCAACAAATGCCCCCCAACACCACGCCGCTCAGAATGCCCAGCACCGACATGATGGACAGCACATGTGCTGACGTAGACGTCACGGACCAACCCAGCAGTCCGCCCATCAGCTGGCAAGCTATAAAGGAAACGAAACGCCAGAACATGGCTACGTCAGCGCGTATCGAACATGCAACATAGCTGACACAGGGTCAAGAAACCACGGGCATGGCCGCAGTCGCGAGGACCACATTAGACGGGGTAGACGGGACCGGCTGTGCCGTCAAACGGTAACCCGCGCCACGCACGGTTTCAATCATCTGACCCGCCGCGCTACCCAGCGCTTCACGCAAACGCTTGATATGCACATCGACCGTGCGCTCTTCAATAAATACATGGTCGCCCCAGACCTTGTCCAGCAACTGCGAGCGACTGTGCACACGCTCGGCATGGTTCATCAGGTAATGCAGCAACTTGAACTCGGTCGGCCCCAATTTCAACATTTGCTCGTTGAAAAAGACCCGGTACGTGGAGGCGTCCAGCGTCAGCGCGCCGATCGTGACGGCGCCCTCAATGTGCGCCGGTGCCCGGCGCCGCAGCACGGCACGCACGCGGGCGAGCAATTCCTTGGTTGAAAATGGCTTGGTGATGTAGTCGTCGGCGCCCGCGTCCAGCCCGGCCACCCGATCCATTTCATCGCCGCGCGCGGTCAGCATGATGATCGGCACATCCTTGGTACGTGGGTTGGCGCGCCAGCGCTTGGCCAGCACCACGCCATTTTCGCCGGGCAGCATCCAGTCCAGCAA
>CAJAFJ010000517.1 GCA_903938955.1 uncultured beta proteobacterium
GGCTCATGACTTTGACCGCGTCCTGGCGGTTTTGGGTGGCGTAGCAAATATCCTGCTGCTTGGGCTGGCGGGCATGGGGGAAACGCAGCTTGATGGCGGCGGCAATCTCGGCCGCATCGTCGACACTGAGCGTGGTTTGCGTCACCACTGCCAACAGCGCGGTCTGCAAGGGTTGCACCCGCGCCACGTCGGCCACGTCTTCCACCAAATGAATGCCGCTGTCGAGCTGGCCCATGGTGCCCTCGACTTCGGGGTGGCCCTTGTGGCCGATCATAAGGAATTCATACCCTTCCTTGCGCAGCTTGGCGACTTCGACGTGCACCTTGGTCACCAACGGGCAGGTGGCGTCGAAAATCTGGAAACCCCGGGCCAGCGCTTCAGCTTGCACCGCCTGGCTCACGCCATGGGCTGAGAAAATGAGCGTGGCGCCCGGTGGCACATCGTCGAGCTCTTCAATAAAAATCGCGCCTTTGGCCTTCAGGTCGTTCACGACATAGGTGTTGTGCACAATTTCGTGCCGCACATAAATGGGGGCACCAAATTTTTGCAGCGCCCGATCCACGATCTCGATGGCGCGGTCGACCCCGGCACAAAAACCGCGCGGCTCGGCCAGCAAAATCTCTTGCGGCGGCACGGTGACAGAGGCGGCGTTCACAGGATGCCGATCACATGCACCTCAAACGTCACCGGCTGGCCCGCCAGCGGGTGGTTGAAGTCAAACAACACCGAGTCGCTGCGCAGCTGCTGCACCGAGCCGGCAAACTGGCCCTTGCCGTCCGGCGTCGGGAACTGCACCACATCGCCGATGTCGTACTGTGCATCGGCGTCGCCCATGTCGGTCAGCACCTTACGGTCCAGCCACTGCAGCATGTCGGGGTTGCGGTCGCCAAAAGCGGCACCGGCCGTCAGTTCAAACGTGGTACGGGTGCCCTCTTCCAGCCCCAGCAACTGCGCTTCGACTGCGGGCGACAGCTCGCCGTTGCCGAGCGTGAGCGTGGCGGGCTTGCCTTCAAAGGTGTTGACCACATTGCCAGCAGGCCCGGCCATGCGGTAATGCAGCGTAAGGAAGGAGGCCGGTTGAACCGTAGCGGGCGTGGTGGTCATACATTTCCTGAAAAAAAGCCGCAAAACCCGCACAAGTCGGTGAATTGCATTTGGCGAATAAACTGCCCCCATTCTAAAAGCCCGTCTCATGTCCCTCAAAAACATCCCCCTTGATGCCCAGCCCCGTGAAAAGCTGCTGGCGCGCGGCCCCGGCGCCCTGAGCGACGTGGAGATGCTGGCGATCTTGCTGCGCACCGGCATCAAGGGCAAGGGTGTGCTGCAGATGGCCGACGAACTGCTGCACCTCAAGACCGCCACCAACGACTGCGATGGCTTTGACGGCATTGCCGGTCTGCTGCACGCCACCACCGACGACCTCAAGCGCATCAACGGGCTCGGCCCGGCCAAATGCGCCGAAATCGTGGCGGTGCTGGAGCTGGCGCGCCGGGCGCTGGCCCAGCAACTGAAGGAACGCACCGTGTTTGCCACGCCCGATGCCGTCAAGCACTACCTGCAACTGCACCTGGCCGCCAAACCGCACGAGGTGTTTGCCGTGCTGTTTCTGGATGTGCAAAACCGCCTGCTGGCGATGGAAGAATTGTTCCGGGGGACATTGACGCAAACTTCTGTTTATCCAAGGGAAGTGGTACTGCGCGCCCTGCACCACCAGGCGTCAGCCGTGGTGCTGGCGCACAACCACCCCAGCGGCTCGGTGCAACCGTCGCGCGCCGACGAGGCGCTGACCCAAACGCTTAAAACAACGCTGGCGCTGATTGATGTGCGCGTGCTGGACCACGTCATCGTGGCGCACGGCGAAGCGTTTTCAATGGCTGAAAAGGGATTGCTGTGAAGTCAGAGACAACCCGTGGCCTCAAGATCACCACGCTGGCCGACCTGAAAACAATCCGGCGCGAGATTGAAGCCGCCGCCCTCAAGGCGACCCAACTGGCCGCCGAGCAGACGCTGGCCAAGCGCCGGGCCGAGAGCGAAAAAAACCTGTTCATCCTGGCCGCCGGTGCCGTCAAGCCCCTGCCGGACAAACGCATCGCGTTGATTAAAAAAGCCAAGCCGCTTCCCACCGTCATGCAATACCAGCAGGACGAAAAGGCCGTGATGATTGAGGCCATCAGCGATGAATTTGATGTCGGCACAC
>CAJAFJ010000518.1 GCA_903938955.1 uncultured beta proteobacterium
CTGGCTATTCTGTTGGAGATAGTCGCCACTGGCTACTCAATCGCTGCGCACGCCCCGTTCTGGGTGACGCTCATCCCCGCGATGGCTCCGTTCTTCACCTGGGCGCTGGTGGCCATCCAAAATCACCGGCAGACATCAAAGCACGGCGGCCTTCCGAAGTAAGCCCTTCTAAGTGGAAAGAGCTCCTTGGAAACAGGCGCCAGTGCCTATACAGGCTCCAACCTTTTTGGAGAGAACTCAATGCTGGAAATCAAAAGCCCCGCCGACCTGGAACGCGTTCTGGCGGCTGACGTCGCCCTAATCGACTTCTGGGCCCCCTGGTGCGGACCCTGCCGTATGCTAGCGCCTACTCTGGAAGCCTTTGCTGAAGCCAACCCTGACGTGCTGGTTGCCAAGGTGGACATCGACGACCAGCCCGCGCTGGCGAGTGCCTTCCGTGTCCGGTCCATCCCGACCTTGGTTGCCCTGCACAATGGCGAACACCGGGCAACTGCCGTTGGTGCGCAATCCAAATCCCAACTGGGTAGCTTGATTGAGCATGGCCGCCGCGCATCCTCCGACTACAGCGCGTAGCGCTTAGTCGTGAGTTAGCGGCGTGTTAGCCCGGTGGCCGCTCCTGGTCTTGAATGTAATCCAGTAACTGCACCAGATTGGCATGTCCTCCGGCAGAGAGACCACCGCGTAGGCGTTGTTCCAGAAACGGGCTTTCCAGAAGAACCCTCTCAGGTGGGCGGCATACTCCTGCCGTATCCGCCGGGCCGAAACGGTCTTCCGGTTGCCAATCATTCGTGCCAGGTTCATCGCGGGATGGCCTTCTATCAACAAGTGAACGTGGTCGACTTCACCGCCGAACTCAACGAGCCGACAGCGCCACTGGACGCAGCCCTTCGCAAACAGCTCGCGCAGTCGGTCCAGCATCTCCCCGGTCAAGCACTTGTTCCTGTATTTAATTGTCAAAATCACGCGATAGCACAGGCTGTGTGCCGCATGATTCGCGGTTTTAAGTCGAGTTTCCATGGCGCTTAATTGACGGATTTAATTGCGTTTATTATACTTCAGTATGGCCGCAAAATGCATCCGTTCAGAGTCCCACGCGCTCGGCACAACCGCCGCGCAGCGCGAGGACATCGCGCGGACGCTGCACAAATACCGACTGACCGTGCGCGCCCTGGCCACAGTCATTCAGACGCACTGGCCGGAGCTGTCAAAATCGAACAGCAAGTGCTTTGCCCTCGAGTCGCTGTTTCATCCGACGGCCAAGCGGCCCAGCGCACGCTATAGCATGCTCGACCGCTGGCTCGGCAAGATGCCGAGCTACCTGCGCCGGGCGGCGATTGAAGCGGCCTACGGCCTGGTCAGCAGCTACCTGTCAAACTATTCGAACTGGCTGGACGATGCAGCGCGTGAGCGCGGCAGCCGGCCGCCGCGCCTGGGTTTCTCCAATGTATTCCCGCCGCTCTACGGCGGCAACATGATTAAGCTGGGGGCTGATTGGCGGTCGGCCGAAATCAAACTGCTCAAGGCCGACGGCCAGTGGGCGTTTTCGCCTGCGCTGCGGGTCAAGGGGCGGCTGAAGCGGCTGGCGACACACGCCACGCTTTGTCCCAGCCTGATACTGCGCGGCAGTAAAGCCAGCCTGAGTTGTCCGGTTGAAGTTCGGCCGGTTCCGGTTCAAGGGCATCACCGCGTGTGCGCGGTCGATGTCGGTATCAACACTGCGGCCACGGCCGCCATCGTCGATTTGACTGGCACGGTGATAGCCCGCACGTTTCTGACGTGCGGCAGGCACAACGACCAGCGCGATGGCCTCCAGGCTCAGATAGCACACAAACAAGCCGCCAGTCATGGCGGCTCAGGCAAGCGCCTGGGGAAGGGGTTCTGCCAGGCGCTGTATGCGCGCATTGCGGGCCTCAACCTGGATGCTGCCCGGCAACTCGCTTCCGCCGTGATGGCGTTTGCTGCGAGACACGGCGCCACGGCGGTGGTGGTTGAAGACCTGAAGGGCTGGCGCCCGACAGGTCGGGGCGGGCAGCGTAAGCGGTTTCATCGCTTCCAGCACCGGTACCTGGTGAAGTATCTAACCTATCGGTGTGAGGAGCGGGGCCTGCGCTTGCTGTCGGTGTACGCCCGTGGCACGTCGTACTATGCCTACGATGGGTCGGGTCCAGTCAAGCGGGACAAGAAAAACGCGTGCCTGGCCACGTTCAGCAACGGCCGGCGTTACAACGCCGATTTGAACGGGGCACAAAACATTGCGGCACGGGGCTTGGCAATATTGCTGGGTCTGAAGCCGCACAAAGAAGTATCAGGGGTTGTCCGCAAGGGAAGCCCTGGGCGTACCGGCAAAAGTTCCGGGCGCCCGACGAGAATACCGTTGGTGCTCGCGGATATTTGGGCGCATGCCCGGATGGCCGCCGGGCATACTGTGACCGCGACTGGGGTGTCATTGGATGCCCCGACTACAGCGCGTAGCGCTTAGTCGCGGGAGTATTCACC
>CAJAFJ010000519.1 GCA_903938955.1 uncultured beta proteobacterium
ACCCACCGCGGCCTTGACGGCGGCAATGGTGTCGTACTCGGCCTGCCCTTTGTAACCCTGCTCGCGGGTGCGGCCATGCACCGTGATCATCTGCACGCCCGCTTGCTCGGCGGCACGCGCCAGCACCACAGCATTTTTATTGGACTGGCACCACCCGGTGCGCATTTTGAGCGTGACCGGCACGCCGCGCGGCGCACACACCGCCACCACCGCTTCAATGATTGACAGCGCCAGCGCCTCGTCCTGCATCAGCGCCGATCCGGCCCACTTGTTGCAGACCTTCTTGGCCGGGCAACCCATGTTTATGTCGATGATCTGCGCGCCACGGTCGATGTTGTAGGCCGCGGCCTCGCCCATCATCGGCCCCTCAGTGCCCGCGATTTGCACCGCAATCGGGCCCGGTTCGCCTTCGTGGTTGGCGCGGCGTGAGGTCTTGAGGGTGTCCCACAAATCCGGCCGGCTGGTCACCATCTCGCTCACGGCATAGCCCGCGCCCAGCGTCTTGCACAACTGGCGGAAAGGCCGATCCGTCACCCCGGCCATCGGGGCGACAAAAAACGGATTGGCGAGTGAATAGGGACCAATGTTCATGCGAACAAATTGAAATTAATGGAGCAAGAGAAGTAGGGGGACCGGGAATGGCACGGGGCGCGGTGCCGGGAGCAGCAGATTCTAACTGCCCAAAATTTCAGCAATTGAAACGCTGCAGCGAAGCAAAAACCTATACTCACCCACCCATGGAAGCCTGGACGCAACACATTCTCACCCTGCTCGCCCTGCCGGAACTGGGGCTCAGCACGGTGTTTGTGGTGTCGTTCATCTCGGCCACGCTGCTGCCACTGGGCTCCGAACCGGTGGTGTTTGGCCTGATCAAACTCAACCCGGCCCTGTTTTGGCCGACCATTGTGGTCGCCACCGCCGGCAACACGCTGGGCGGTGCCGTGTCCTGGGCCATGGGCCTGGCCTCGCACAAAGTAGTTGACCGCTACCGACACTCCAAAAATCACCTCAGAGCGCTAGCTTGGCTGGAACGCCTCGGCCCCAAAGCCTGTCTGCTGGCCTGGCTGCCGGTCATCGGCGACCCGCTGTGCGCCGTAGCCGGCTGGCTGAAACTACCGTTCTGGCCCTGCCTTTTCTACATGGCGGTTGGCAAACTGGCCCGTTATGTGACGATGACCGCCGCCCTGATCGGCGTCTTCGGAAGTTGAAAAAAAAGAATAAGGCGGGAACGGGGCCGAGGCTGGGCGAGCCATCAAGAACCGCAGGTTCAGGCGACCCCAGACTCGGCCCCGTTCCAGCCGTCTCAAAACAACACCAGCCCGACGGCTGGCTTCAATCTCAGGAGCTGAACAAGAAATTCATCACGTCGCCATCCTTGACGACATAGTCCTTGCCTTCGGCTCGCATCTTGCCCGCATCCTTGGCGCCCTGCTCACCCTTGAAGGTGATGAAGTCGTCAAACGCGATGGTCTGGGCGCGGATGTAGCCTTTCTCAAAATCGGTGTGAATCACGCCCGCCGCCTGCGGTCCGGTGTCGCCGACATGGATGGTCCAGGCACGCACTTCTTTCACACCGGCGGTGAAGTAAGTCTGCAGACCCAGCAATTTGTAGGCGGCAATGATGAGGCGGTTCAGGCCCGGCTCATCCTGGCCGAGTTCGGCGAGGAACATCTTTTTATCCTCATCGTCCATATCGGCCATTTCGGCTTCCATCTTGGCGCAAATTGCCACCACGGGTGCGTTTTGGCTTGCGGCGTAGTCTTTCAAGCGATCCAGAAACGGATTGTTCTCAAACCCGTCTTCCGACACATTGGCGACAAACATGGCCGGCTTGGCGGTGATCAGGAAAAACTGCGTCAACAGCGGCAGCTCTTCTTTGCTGAACTCCAGTGTGCGCACGGGTTTGGCTTCATTCAGCGCGGCCTGGCACTTTTCCAGAATGGCGACGAGCTTGATGGATTCCTTGTCGCCCGAGCGCGCCGTTTTGGTCACGCGGTGCAGGGCTTTTTCAACGGCGGTCAAGTCAGCCAGGCACAGCTCGGTCTGGATCACTTCAATGTCGTCAATCGGGTCGACCTTGCCAGCCACGTGGATCACATTGGTGTCTTCAAAGCAGCGCACCACATTGATGATGGCATCGGTTTCACGAATGTGCGCCAAAAACTTGTTGCCCAGGCCTTCGCCCGTGCTG
>CAJAFJ010000520.1 GCA_903938955.1 uncultured beta proteobacterium
ACCTTGTCTTGACCGAGCAGCTGCTTGGTTTTTTCAGCAAACAGAGGCCAGTTGGACGCGGGGTCAACGACCACGGGCTCCAGCTTTTTGCCCAGCAAGCCGCCTTTGGCGTTGATCTCGTCAATGGCCATCAACACAGTGTCTTTCAACACCGTCTCGGAGATCGCCATGGTGCCCGAGAGGCTGTGCAAAATGCCGACCTTGATGGTGTCTGCCGCATGCGCGGGCAGCGCCGACAAGGTGGTGAGGGCGACGGCAGCCGTGAGTGCCTTCAGGGTAAAACGACGTGAACGTGTGCTTTGCATGTGTGACCTTCCGAAGTTAAAGAAAACCGTTTTCGCTGCGCTGGGCCTGCTGTTGTGGGCAGGCTTTTGCGCGGCGATGGGGTGACTTTAGGGAAGGTCGGGGTTTTGGAAAATACGCCGGATGGCGTAGGGCAAGTGGTCAGACGGGTCAAGAATGGTTTGGGAATTTCGCGTTGCAGCGCAGCGGTCTACGAACGGCAGGTGGGTTGCGTCTGATGACCATGGATAGGGGTACTTCTTGCCAACATGCAAGAAGCAAGTCGAATTCAGGCACGGGAATATCTATTGAATGCCCTTCGAGTCTCTGTCTTCCTCCGCCAGCCACTCCAAAAACTGTTCGTCTTCAACCGAATAAGACCCGCGCTGTGAACGCCAGAGAAAATTTTCTTCGCGCAATTTGTCCAGCGCATTCTGGACCGACGGTGTTTCAACCGACACCCCGTGGGCCGTGCCCATTTCAACCTCCAGCCGCGCCAACAAACGTGCCTTCATGGCGGCAGAAAACAGGCCGGGGCGGCGCACATCCGGCCCCAACAAAGAGTCAGCGGCCAGTTCGCGCAACAGGGCCGACTGCAGCGGCGGCAAACTGGCGACCGTGTTGAGAAAATCCGTTTTGGAGTCTCGAACTCCTTTGGCGGCCAAACTGGCCAGCATCGCATTGGAATCCTGCGCCGGGTTAACCGCCAGCTGCAACCGCGTTTGACTCAGCGCTTTGCGAAAGGGTTCGGGCCGGGAACCCAGGCTTTGGAACACCTCGGTCGCCAAGTCGATGTCCAGATTGAGTTTTGAGCGGCCCACCAACCATTGAACATAGTCTTGGCCAAGGGTGGGGAATTGCACCATGTCGGCGCCATAGAACGCCTGCTCGCGCCCGTTAACCAACGTGACCAGCTTGTCGCGGTTGGAGCCCGTGGCGACCAGCTGCATCCCGTACCGGCCCAGATCGGTGTTCAGACTGTCGCGCGCCGCTTTCAGAGAAAACAAGGCGTTGATGCCCTCGTCGGTTGTCAACGCATGCTGGGCCTCATCAATCACCAGAATCAGTTTTTTTTGGCTGGCCGTGGAGAGTGCCTTGAGCGCATCGGCCAAGGTAGCGTCTTTGGACAAATTGAGCTGCGAGAGGTCAAAGCTCAGGCCATTGCCCCACGCGCCAACGGTCAGCTTGGACATGTTGGTCAATTTTTTGAGCGTTTTCGCAATCGCCCCATCCTCCCGCGCCAGCTCGGTGCGGATGGCGTTGGCGATATGAATTGCCGGGTTCACCGTTTTGTCGATCCAGAGATCCACATAGATGACATTGAGGTTGCGCCGCTCAAACTCGGGCACCAGGTCCTGGCGCACAAAGGTCGATTTGCCCGTGCGCCGCGGTGCAGCCAGAAACATGCCGCCACTGGTTCCAAGCGAGGTATCGAGCGCCTGATCTGCGAGTGCTGTGGCCAGCTCGGGGCGATGAAAGAACGGGTCCTGGGTGGGCTCGGGTGCTTGGGACATGACCATCTCCTGCAGTGATTATCGTGAATTATCAAACATTATCAGAAACTATTCAGACTGTTCGCTGACCTTCAAGAAAAATCGTATGTAACAACTTTTAACTCTTTTCGATTGGACGCTAAAAGCTCACAAATACATAGCAAACTGGATTCAATCACGGGCCAAGGTATCCATGGAATCAGGCCGTTGGTCAAGCGCAGTCGTGGCTCAATGACGGACATCAAAAAACCCTGCGTGCCGTCAGACGGTGTGACTGGCTCCTAAAATCGCCGGATGAAAAATCACAAAACAATCGCCACCCACAGTGGCAGCTTCCACGCTGACGACGTTTT
Source organism: uncultured beta proteobacterium (assembly GCA_903938955.1). The sequence goes on from CAJAFJ010000520.1 coordinate 2,129, forward strand.
TGGCGTGGGCGTCCTGATGGGCGTCTTCCCATCCCACACCTTGGTTCGCACCCGCAACAACGAGAAAATTGAAGCGGCAGATTTCGCCGTGGATGTAGGCGGCCTCTGGGACGCTGGCACCGGACGCTTTGATCACCATCAACGCAGCTTCAAGGGCGCGCGCCCCGCACGCTTGGTCGATGGCGTGGAAACCGCTGGCGTCGGCTATGCCAGTGCCGGTTTGGTCTGGTCCGAGTACGGCAGCGCCTACGTCCAGGCCTTGGCCAGCAGCCGGGGATTTGAGCTTGATGCGCAAGCCCTGGCAGAGATCGCCCGCTCCATCGATGCGTCTTTGGTGCAGTACCTGGACATTGTGGACACCGGTCAGGGTGACGTGGCACCGGGTATTTTTGGCCTCTCGGCGTTGATCGCCCAGCTCAATACCAACTGGATGGAAGAAAAAGGGCTTGATGCAGCCACCAAAGCCCAACTGCAGGAAACCCGTTTCCGCGAGGCCATAGTCATTACCCGCAAGTTACTCGACAGCGCCATCATCAAAAAAGTGTCGCAACTTCGCTCGATGGACATCGTCCGCCAAGCCCCGAGATTGCTGTCGGGCAAAGTGCTCCACCTGCAAGAAGGCGGTATGCCCTGGACCCGCGTGGTGGTGGATGAAATGCCCGAAGTCATGTTCGTCATCTATCCTGATTCGGACGGGGATCAGTTCCAGATCAAAACCGTTCCCGTAACGTCAGGTTCTTTCACGACCCGACTGGATTTACCCCAGAGCTGGGCTGGGCTGCGTGATCAGGAGTTAGCGGCGGTGACGGGTGTGCCAGACAGTGTGTTTTGCCACATGAACCTCTTTATTGGCGGCGCTAAAAGCCTGGCAGGCGCCATCCGTCTGGCCGAGTTGGCGCTTCAATAGTCGGCCCGGTTCACGACGACTTTTCGCACGGACACTGTGATTCGGTCATAGTGAACACATCCCTCCTTATGCACCGGCGACACCACCATTTCAAACTGGGTGCGACTGCCGGGCGGGGCGTCCTTAAGCGGATAAGTCAGGTCACGAAACGACTGCTTGGCGCCACTGTAAAAGATGAAGTCGAGCACCGTCCGACGGCCCAGCACCTGATTTGAATCATTGTTCAGTGTGCCGGTAATAAAGGCGTAGCAGCTGACACCGTTGGCCGAGGATATTTTTCGCTCGATCTGGTAATCGACACTGACACCGTCGCCGGAGTCAACATGGTGTTTTTCCAGCGCCATGGTGGGTTGCGGTGCCGACAAAGCAGGCGCAACAGGCGGTGGTTTGGTGGCGCAACCGCCGATCGTCAGGGCGAGCAGCACAAGGCATGCTCTTTCTTTGAAAAAGGGGAGAAGCAAATGTTTCATGGTTTTATCGGTGGTTGAGTGATATCCGGCTGCCGCAGCCGCAACGTGACGTTGAGCTGTCGGCCCTGTTCCGTGAGGCGGTACTTTTGCAAGCGGCTGTTGGGTTTGTCCGGCAAGGTCATTTCAATCAGCCCGAGTTCCATCAGGCGACGAATCTGCTTGTGGAGTTCACCGGAGACGCTGCGGTGTCCCAGTGCCCCAGCCAGTTGTGCCTTGCCAGCGTCCTGCTCAGCGAGCAGCATCATGACCTTGGCCGCCAGCCGCGACTCTAGCCGCGACTCTAGCCGCGACTCTAGCCGTGACTCTAGCCGTGACTCGGTTGGCAACTCATCAGGTGTGGCAAGTGGCTCCACGGCCTTGGACTCGGCCAAGTACACCGTCAAGCGCACGCGCATGCCGATCTCGATGATGTCGGGCTCGGGCAAACCCAAGGCTTGCGCCTCGCTGAAAATCCGGCGCACACCGCTGCCCCATTGCTCAATCAGGTTCAGCTCACGAAAGACACGCGCAATCACGCGGTTGCGCAGGCGCGAAACACCTTGCTTCATGTCCTCAATGGTCATGCCTGGCAGCAGGATGCCGGGGCTTTCCACTTCGATGCGGTCATCAAAAAAGGCGATACGGATCGGTGCGCCAATTTGTGAGTAATCGGCA
>CAJAFJ010000521.1 GCA_903938955.1 uncultured beta proteobacterium
CGCATTGCCCAGCAACTGCGCGTCTTTTTCGGGCGCGGCCAGCCGGTGGGTCTGGCGCCGGAACTCGACTCCGACAAGGTCGGCTTGAGCGACAGCGCCAAAGCACTGATGCAAACCGTGCGCCAGGGCACGCTGGAATTCGAGATTCCCAGTGGCGCCCTGAACGGCGTGTTGTATTCGCTGGTCAAGCACCTGATCACGGCACCGGCCTACATCCAGAATGTGCTGCAAAACCGGTTTTCCAACCTGGCGTCCTATGGCTTTTTGCTGATCATCATGCTGGTGGCGATGATGTTTGTCTGGGACTCGCCGGTGCTGGGCTGGGTCGGTGGCTTCTTTTTGTGCCTGGTCGTTTTCATGGCCGTGAAGCCGGTGTCCGGCAGCGACGTGCAGGCCCGCGTCAGCTTCAACCTGACCCAGATCGTCGGCCTCACCGTGGCGGCCATTTTGGGGCCGGTGGCCCTGAGCTTTCTGCAAAACCGCTTGCCTGACTTGTCGTGGGCCAGTTTTGGTGCTCAGGCGCTTGTGATTTTGTTGGCCCTGGCCTTGATTGAAGGCGTGTTTTTTGTCGCGGTGCAAAAGCACATCGACCCGCCGCCGCCCGTCAGCAAGGTGGACACGCAAGACAGCGTCAGCTTCAACAGCGACCCCAACCTGCTAATGCAGGAGATCGACCGCGAGATGCAGCGCAACTGGGCGCACCGCATTCCCAACCGCCGCTACGCCCGCGTGCTGCCGCACATTGCGCTGACCGAGCGGGCCGGTAATTTCAAGGGCCTGGTGGTCGAAGAAACCCAGCCGCTGGCCCCGAGTGCGTTCACCAAAATGGACTGGTCGGTGGTCAAGGCCTACCCGCGCTTTTACTGGCTGATGTTGATCGATGCACTGGGTGTGGTCCTCACACTGGTGGGCGCGCTGGCGCTGGTGATTTTTGCCGTGCAGTTCGACCCGATGCAGGAATGGAAACCGGTCATGGGCTTTGCCACGCTGGGCCTGTCGCTGGTGGCCGTAGGCGGTTACGCGTTTCGCAGCGCGCACACATTGTGGGGCCGCTTTGACTTTGAATCGACGCTGACCTGGGTCGAAATGGAGGGCAGCTTCGTCCGTTCCAAAATTGACCTGGGCAACCGCCTGCAAGACCGGGTCTTTACCGAGCGCGATGTGATCAATGTCGAAAACATGACGCTGCGCGTGTGGGTGACCCAGTTGCGCAGCGTGGTGTTTGGCCACCAAAGCAACGGCAGCGCGACACGGCGCATCATCACCGGCATGCTGGGCTTGCCTGCCGATGCCGAGTACATGAAGAATCTCGTTACCCAGTTTGCCGCCGCCCAGAGCATTGTGGTGGCGCCCAGCTCGGCCGAAGATGCCAAACGCATGGTGGCCATCGGCGCGATGAATCAGTTGGGAGCACCTGGTGGCGCGCAAGCGGCATTGCCGCAGGGTGCCGTGGCCGAGATGCTGCTGCAAGCAGTGCAGCCGGCAAGCATGGCTGTGGTGGCTGAGCCGGAACCTTCTGCGAATGAACCCAGTGCCCCACGTGTCAAAGCGGCCTGTTTTTGCAGCGCCTGCGGCACAAAAAACACCGGTGATGCCGCGTTCTGCGAAAGCTGCGGTGCCGGCTTGCTGCGCGCTTAAGCGCGCCAGCCGCGCAACATGACCCACTGGCTGGTGCCGCACAGCAGCGCCATGCCGGTGTAGGTCAACATCTTGCCGTCGCGGCCAAAAAACACCAGCCCCAGCGCCAAAACGGCCAATGCTACTGCAAAATTAATAGCAGCTTGCTTATGCAGGCTATGGCTTACTTGTCGTTTTTTCATAAAAACCCGGGCCACCAGCGTCACCGCCGCGGCGAGCCACAACGCGGGGGCGACAAAGTTCAGCAAGTGGTTTAAAAGTTCGAATGGACCCATGAGTAGCTTTGTCTGCAGAAATAACACGCATCAAGGAATTGTCAGCGCCGCTGATTTTATAATCCCGCCATGGCAGTCTGGGCTCTAGGAATTAATCACACGACCGCGCCGCTCGATCTGCGCGGTCGTTTTGCGTTCGCCGTCGATCAAATCGAACCGACGATTCGCGGCTTGCGGGAGTCGCTTTCGCGCCAGCCCGAGGCCGCCATCATCTCCACCTGCAACCGCACCGAGATTTACTGCGCCGGCGAGCGTCCCGAACTTGAACACACGCTGGACTGGCTGGCCCACTCCGGCGGCGTCTCCCCCACCCTGTTGCGCGCCCACTCCTACACGCTGGAAGACGGTTTGGCCGCGCGCCACGCCTTTCGCGTTGC
>CAJAFJ010000522.1 GCA_903938955.1 uncultured beta proteobacterium
GCCCGCTGCGGGCGAGGACGAGCGGGACGAGGCGCGGCTGTTTTATGTCGGGGCGACGAGGGCGACGCAGCGGTTGGTGATTGGGGCTAGTGGGGATGGGGGATTTGGGACGATGCTGAGGTGACTTGGCGACGACCCGATCAAAACTTAAGTCGCTTCCCCAGACCAATAATCCAAAGCCAACTCACTCTGACACATGCTGCACACCGCCTACTACGAAGCCGACCTTGCCACCTTCTGCAACGCCAATGAAAACGAGATACTTGGTGAGCTCACCACCAAGCACAGTTTTGCGCTTAAAAATCAGCAGCGATACGCGTGGCAGCAGCAAATTACGCTGCTAAAGACATCTCTGATCGGTATCGCCACCGGTAGGATTTACTTTGAATTTTCTATCCCCCGCATGGGCAAGCGGGCTGATGTCGTCGTGCTGGCAAGGGGTGTTGTTTTCGTCATTGAATTCAAGGTGGGGTCGACCACGTTTGACCACGCTGCGCTTGAACAAGTGCATGACTATGCGTTGGATCTGAAAAACTTCCACAGGGGCAGCCACAACGCAACAATTCTGCCAATTTTGATCGCGACGAATGCGGTAAACCAACTGATTCCGACCTGTTGTTGGGCGGACGACAGCGTGGCCAAGCCCGTGTGCGCGGCCCCATCCAATCTGGGCGAGATTATTGAATTGGTTCTTGCCCAAACACAGACGCCCCAGATCGACCACGCGCAGTGGTCGTGTTCCGGTTACCAACCGACCCCCACCATCGTAGAAGCAGCGCAAGCGCTGTATCGCAACCATGACGTCAGTGAAATTGCTCGGTCTGGCGCGGATGCGGAAAATTTGGGACGTACTACCGACCGCATCAATGAACTGATTGAAAACGCAAAGGCCACAAACCGAAAAGTCATTTGCTTCGTGACCGGCGTACCTGGTGCTGGCAAAACGCTTGCCGGCCTCAATATCGCTACCACCCGCGTGCTCGGTCACGCGGACGAGCACGCTGTTTTTCTGTCGGGCAACGGTCCACTCGTCGATGTACTGAGAGAAGCTCTTGCCCGCGATCAAGCGGTTCGAGAAAACGTGCCAAAAAAAGATGCGACCCGCAAGGTGTCCGGGTTTGTCCAAAACATCCACCATTTCAGAGACGAGGCGCTTCGCGACCTCAAAGCACCCGTTGAACGCGTGGTGGTTTTTGATGAGGCGCAGCGCGCTTGGAACCGGGATCAGGCAACAAAATTCATGCAGCAGAAGCGAGGGCACGCTGACTTCGATATGTCCGAGCCCGCTTTTTTGGTGGGCGTCATGGATCGCCATGAGTCGTGGTGCGTCATCGTTTGCTTAATCGGTGGTGGTCAGGAGATCAATACCGGCGAAGGAGGATTAGCCGAGTGGCTCGGTGTGATGGGCCAGCAATTTGCGCATTGGGACGTGCACGTATCGAGTCGGCTTGATGACCTCGACTACATCTGGGATACCGAGACGAGTGCAGCACTGAAGAAAGTGGTTGCGACCAAAGATGAAGCGTTGCACTTGGGCGTCTCAATGCGTTCGTTTCGCGCGGAGTCGCTCTCCGAGTTCGTAGCCCATGTCATTGAAAACAGGCCGGCAGATGCGCGTAGAGCCTACGCAAAAATCGCAAATCGCTATCCGATTCAACTGACCCGTGATCTCAGCACTGCCCGCCAGTGGCTGCGGAGCAAGGCGCGCGGAAGCGAGCGATTTGGTCTTGTTGCCTCTTCTGGCGCGAATCGACTTCGCCCAGAGGGCATTTTCATGAAGTCGCAGATTGACGCGCCTGTTTGGTTTCTGAATGACCGAACCGATGTGCGTTCCTCGTATTACCTTGAGGAAGTAGCGAGTGAATTTGATATTCAAGGACTCGAACTGGATTGGACTGGGGTGTGCTGGGATGCCGACTTTCGGTTTGAAGCTGGATTCTGGAAGCACTACAGCTTTCGCGGCACCAAATGGCAGCGTTCAAATGCCACTGAAAAGCAACTGTTGTTGAAGAACGCGTACCGAGTGATCTTGACCCGTGCGCGCCAAGGGATGGTGATATTTGTGCCGCAAGGTAGCTCAACCGATGTCACTCGGCCTTACGCCTACTACGACCAGACATTCGACTACTTGCGATCTTGTGGCTTAGCTGAATTGTTCGCTGGGCCTGAACCTATATCAGCAACAATTTAGCAAAATTCAATCAGCTTTCAGGAAACCAAGACCTTGCGTGCACGCAGGCCCAGCACACCTTGAATAAGGGTCGTCTACCATGCACCCGGACCAATTTCGCCCAATCAAGGGCTCCTACGGAGAAAGCTATGTTCAGTCATGTGGTGCTTGGTGTGAATGATCTTGAGGTCTCGAAGAAGTTTTACGATGCGCTGCTCGGCACGCAGGGGATTGGCCCCGGGGTGGCCAACAACAAGAACCGCTATTTCTACCGCAGCCCCACGGGTCTGTTCGGCATCACCTCACCCATCAATGGCGAGCCCGCGACCCACGGCAATGGCAGCACCATTGGGTTTGCCATGGCATCGCCCGAGCACGCGGACGCCTTTCATACGGCTGGCGTGACCCACGGCGGCACCACCTGCGAAGACCCGCCGGGCTGGCGCGAAGGCCCGACAGGCCCGCTCTACCTGGCGTATCTGCGCGATCCCGATGGCAACAAGCTCTGCGCGCTGCACCGGTCTGTCAAATAATTTAGCTTGCGGCGCGGAAGTTTCAACTTTCATCTCACGTCGCCTGAGCCAATTCAACAACAATACGGCTCACAAATTGAGCCGTATTGACTAAAATGCGGCTCATGACCTCCTCATCACAAGCCGCACAACCCACCTACATCTGGCAACACCCCGGCTGGCCGACGCTGGTGTTTGATGGTGCGACCGTGGCGCACGACCTGCATGTGGCTCATTTGCAGATGGGGCGGTTGTTGGGTTTGCTGGACGCCATTGGCTTGACCGATGCACAGGAGATCACCCGTGAGCTATGGGTGCAAGAGGCCATCGCCACGGCGGCGATTGAGGGGGAGCAGCTTGATCTGACGGCCGTTCGGTCGTCGGTGGCGCACCGCCTGGGGCTGGCCGATGCCCCCGCCCGCGACCGCCATGTGGATGGCTTGGTGGCGGTGATGCAGGACGCCACCAGCGGCTACCCATTGGCGTTGGACAGTGACCGTTTGTGTCGCTGGCAGTCGGCCCTGTTTCCGGGGGGCACGTCGGGTCTGCGTCGGATTGCCGTTGGGCGTTACCGCGACCACACCGACCCGATGCAGATCGTCAGCGGGCGGCAGGGGCACGAGGTGGTGCATTACACCGCGCCTGCGTCAGCGCAGGTTGCGGCTGAAATGGAAAAATTTTTGGACTGGTTTGAGGCCACGCGCCCCACCAGCGATGCTGCCCCCAGCCTCAACGGCCTGGCCCGCGCCGCGCTGGCGCATGTGTGGTTTGAGTCGATTCACCCGTTTGAAGACGGCAATGGCCGCCTGGGGCGCGCCATTGTGGACCTGGCGCTGGCGCAGGCGGTGGGCGCACCCGCGCGCTTGCTGGGCATGTCGCGGCAACTGTTGGCGGTCAGGGCCGCGTATTACGACGCCTTGAGCCAGGCGCAGTCCGGTGGGCTGGACGTGACGCCGTGGGTGCGATGGTTTGTGCAGGCGTTCACGCAGGGCTGCATTCAATCGCAGGCGGTGGTGAAGCAGGCGCTGGACAAGGCCAGCTTCAGGCAACGCGCCGCCAGCCTGGCGGTTAATGAGCGGCAAAGCAGGGTGCTGAGCCGTTTGCTGGACGCGGGCAGCAGCGCGTTGGGCGGCGGCTTTCTTGGCGGCATGACGGCGGATAAATACAGCAAGATCACCGGCAGCTCCAAAGCCACCGCCACCCGCGATCTGACAGAGTTGCTGCGCCATGGCTTGCTCAAAGTGGAAGGCGTCGGCAAGGCCACGCGTTATGCGGTCAATGTCGAAGGCTGGAGTCAACCCGGCACGCGTTGAATTGCCACAACAGCGAATCGCTATTTGCATATAAAACTACCGCGCACACCGAAACGTCAAGTTCAGCCGTCGCCGCCCCAGCAGCGCGTGTTCGCCATCGGCCAGTGCGTTCACACCGTGGTAGGCCAGCCGCGATGGTCCGCCCCATACCACCACGTCGCCATGCACCAGCCGGTATCGCTGGGGGCGGTCTTTGCGGCTGGGGGTGCCAAATAAAAACACTGCGGGCAGCCCCAGCGAGAGCGAGACGATGGGGGCGCGCAGGTCTCGTTCATTTTTGTCCTGGTGCAGCGAGAGTTTGGCGCCGGGCACGTATTGGTTGATCAGGCAGGCGTCGGGCAAAAAGTGGGGGTAACCGGCCTGCGCTGCGGCGCTCTGGGCCAGCGCCATCAGGCAGGCGGGCATGGCGGGCCAGGGCTGGCCCGTGAGTGGGTCACAGGCGGCGTAGCGGTAGCCGCTGGTGCTAGAGGTCCAGCCCAGCGGGCCGCAGTTGCTCATGGCGACCGACATGGTGTAGCCGCCGGGGGTTTGCATGTGGCGCAAGGGGGCTTGCTGGAGGACGGTCTCGATGGCTTGCAACAGCGCTGCATCCCCCTCACGCGCAAAGCCGTGCAGCAGCACCGCGCCGGGTGCGATGTGCGTCAGCGCGGCTTCGGGGGGCAGGTCGTCAAACAGGTCCATTGGGGTTGATTTTGCTTTTTTTGAATCCGCTATGCACAATTGATTTCTCACCCCCGTCGTGAACGCTTGAAGCCAGGCGTCGCGGCATTTCAAACTGAAAGAAAACAGACCATGCCTACCAACACCGTTCAGCTTCACCGCGTCATTCGCGCCCAACCCGAGCGCCTCTACCGGGCATTTTTGGATGCTGATGCCCTCGCCAAGTGGCTACCGCCCTATGGGTTCACCTGCAAGGTCCATCACATGGACGCCACGGTGGGCGGCACTTTCAAAATGTCGTTCACCAATTTCGGCACCGGCCACGGCCACAGCTTTGGGGGTGAGTACCTGGAGCTGGTGCCCGCGACCCGCATTTGCTACACCGACAAGTTTGACGACCCGAACCTGCCCGGCACCATGAAGACCACCGTCACTTTCAAGCCCGTGCTCTGTGGCACCGACTTGAGCATCGTGCAAGAGGGCGTCCCCGAGGTCATCCCGGTGGAGATGTGCTACCTGGGCTGGCAAGAGTCCCTGGCACAACTCGCCACACTGGTCGAGCCACAAATTCCGGACTGAGGCTGGCGCCCAGCAGGGCCGCCGCAGGCAGGCGCTCGAACGCCGCGCCCAGCATGATGCGCCCGTGCGCAACGAGGCGTGTCGCACCGCCAAGTGCATCGGTGAGCCGGGTGCCGTCGGGCAGGTTGACGGTGACGGCGGTGTCGGCCCAGGCAGCTTCGCCCAGTGGCGACTGGTTTGCCTCGCCCAATAACCGGGCAAACAGCCGCCCGGCAATCACCACCAGGGTGGTGCCCTCAAAGTGGCGGGCAAAGGCGACGACATGCTCGGCGTGTGCGCCACTGACCCTGAGCGCGGTGTAGTCCCCATCGCGAAACAGGGCTGGCTGCGCCTGGCGCAGGGCCAGCAGGCGCCACGTCATCCACAACTTGGCCCGGCCGTCTTGCGGGGTGGTCATCAGCGTGGCCAGTTGCGCCGGGTCGAGTACTGCCAGCGCGGCCAGCGTTTGCGCCAGCGTGGCGTAGTCCACCGGTCGGCGGTTGTCCGGGTCCACCAGCGTCAGGCTGATGGTCTCGTGCCCCTGGTACAGATCCGGCACACCCGGTGACGTCAACTTGAGCAGGGTTGTGCTCAGGCTGTTGAGCGCACCGAACCACGCCAGCGTGGTGCCGAGGGCCTGCACCTGGTCGAGCAAGGGGTTGTCATCAAGACGCCCCAGCAGCGCGCGCACAAAGCCTTCAAGCGCGGCC
>CAJAFJ010000523.1 GCA_903938955.1 uncultured beta proteobacterium
CAGGTGCTGCTTGATCCAGCGCGTGGCGTTGATGAAATCGACCGCGTAGTTGTTGTGTTCTTCAATGCCGGTGGCAATGGCGAAGATGTTGGGGTCGAAGATGATGTCTTCCGGCGGAAAACTGACCTCGTCCACCAGGATGCGGTAGGCGCGCTCGCAAATCTCGATCTTGCGCTCGTAAGTGTCGGCCTGGCCCTGCTCGTCAAACGCCATCACCACGGCGGCGGCACCATAGCGGCGCAGCAGTTTGGCCTGCTGCTTGAAGGCGTCCACGCCTTCTTTCATGCTGATGGAATTAACCACCGCCTTGCCCTGCACGCAGCGCAGCCCCGCCTCGATCACGCTCCATTTGGAGGAGTCAATCATCACTGGCACACGGGAGATATCGGGCTCGGAGGCGATCAGGTTCAAAAAGCGCACCATGGCGGCCTGGCTGTCCAGCATGGCTTCGTCCATGTTGATATCGATGATCTGGGCGCCGTTCTCCACCTGCTGGCGCGCCACTGACAGTGCCTGTTCGTACTCGCCGTTCAGGATCATGCGGGCGAAGGCTTTGGAGCCGGTCACGTTGGTGCGCTCACCAATGTTGACGAACGTGGCGCTGGGCGCCAGGCCTTCAGCGCTGTCTTCGGCTGAATAGGCGGTGCCGATGGTGACTGGCTCCAAGCCAGACAATTTCATGGGGGGAACAACAATTTCAGACATGCGTCTCACCTGTGGATTTCAATATAAGCAGGTGAGCGTCGTTGGGAACTCCAAGCCTGACAGGCCGTATGACCCGCTGCAACGCTCCTTGGAAGGGGAGGATTTTAAGGGCTTTGCGCCCTTGCCCTGAGCGAGGTGACAGTCCCCAATACATTTGCTATGAAAATAATAGCTTATTTCGCATGACGCATGCGGGTTACAGGTCAGAAAGCCCATAATCTGGCATCAGTCTTTTTGGTAAAGCCATCCCCCCAGAATTGATGTCTCCATGTCACCCACGCCAGTTCATCTCCAACAGTTAAAGCCCCTGCTATGGCGACTCGCACTCGCCCGACCTCGGCTGCTCAGTGGCGTCATCTTTGGCGTGTTTGTAGTGCTGATGCTGCCAGATGCGCTGGCCATGCTGCCTATCACCAAAGCCATCATGGGTTGGAACGTGGGCGCCTGCCTGTACCTGCTGCTGGCCGCTCACATGATGTTTCGCTCGACCCACGAGGTCATGAAAACCCGTGCGCTGCAGGAGGACGAAGGCAAGGTGCTGGTCCTGACTTTTGTGGTGATGGCCGCGCTGATGTGCATCGGCGCCATCGTGGCCGAACTGGCGGTGGTGAAAGAGCTGAAGGGCACGCTGCGCTACACGCACATTGGTTTGGCCGTGCTCACCATTGTTTCATCGTGGGCGTTCACGCAGGTGATGTTTGCCTTGCACTACGCCCATGATTACTACGCCACCGAAGTTCGTGGCGAGCATGGCGGCCTGAGCTTTCCGCGTGGGCAAGCGCCAAATTACAGTGATTTTCTGTATTTTTCCTGCGTCATCGGCACCTCCGGGCAAACTGCCGATGTGAGCTTCACCAGCCGCAAGATGCGGCGAACCGGCACGGTCCATTGCGTGCTGGCATTTTTTTCAACACGACGCTGGTCGCGCTGACGATCAATATTGCTTCGGGGTTGTTTTGAAAGGTCTGCAGATACTTTGGGGTTTGATGAATGCGAGGCGTGGAGGTTCATTGGCGCCAACTAAGGCACTGCAGGCGGCAGTTTTATGAAAAAACTTTAGACAAGAGATAGAAAATAAATACGGTAATATGCTGTATCAATTTTTGGAGTCACCATGACAACCGTTGCCCGTTTCGATCTGAAGCTTGATGCTCAGGATAAGGACCTTTTCTCCCGCGCTGCCAGCCTGATGGGTACGACCATGGCCGGTTTTGTGCGCAGCGCAGCCAAAGAAAAAGCGCAAACCTTGTTGGAGCAGGAGTCACGGGTGACGCTCTCAAAACGAGACTTCTCGGTCTTCACAGCAGCGATCAACGGCGCCTTCAACCCCAATCCGGCGCTGCAAGGCGCGTTGACCGCCGCGTCCAAGGTCAAGCGTGCTTGAAGAGCAGGTTTTTAACGTCAAGTTGCATGACCGCGCCAGTTTTCAGTGCGGCGAACCTGCGCTGGATGAGTTCTTGCAGAAATACGCGGCGCAGCAAAACGCCAAAGGAATCAACACGGTATTTGTGCTGGTGGACCCTGCACAGCCGGGCAAGATCGTGGGCTTTTACACGCTGAGCGCGGCCCAAATTGACGTCCAGAACCTCAGTGACGCTGAGCGTAAAAAACTACCCCGCTACCCCGTCCCCTGTTTTCGTATGGGCCGCCTGGCGCGCCATCGGGATCATCACGGCGATGGATTGGGCAAGATTCTCATTGGCTGTGCGGTCGATCGATGTCTGCAAGCCCGCCGTCTGGTCGGTGCCTACGCGTTGTTGGTGGACGCCAAGCACGACAAGGCCAAGTCGTTTTATGAACACTTCGGCTTCATCGCCTGCGCCGATGCGCCCATGACCTTGTACCTGCCACTCGGTTGAAAGGATCATCAAGTTGAGTTGTTGAAGCTCGCCATGTCCGGTTTTTGGTCTTAACGCATCACCGAAGATCGCCGCATTATTTGCAAAATCGATATAGATGCGTTGCTGATCGCGCAGTTGCGGCTGCACTACTGAAATGAAAAAAGGCGTTTAGGCAGAAAAGACGGTTTCTCTGAGTAAACATGACAAGTTAGGATTGGGCCTGAGCACCGTAAACAATGGTGCAAAAAAAAGGGAGTGAACAACAATGAAGATATTTATCTCATGGTCTGGTGAACGTAGCAAAGCGATTGGCTCTGCATTCAAGAGTTGGATACCCGCAGTAATTCAAGCTGCAAGACCCTATTTTTCGCCAAATGACATTGACAAGGGGTCACGCTGGTCAAATGAAATTTCTAAAGAACTTGAATCTGCAAGTGTTGGATTGATTTGCCTAACAAGGGAGAATTTGTCAGCACCATGGCTTATGTTCGAGGCAGGGGCACTGTCTAAAAGTTTGGAAAAATCACGGGTATGCCCAATGCTTTTCGGAGTAGAACCTTCCGATTTAGCTGGCCCTCTTGTCCAGTTTCAAGCCACCGTCTTTTCAAAGGAGGAAGTACAGAAGTTCATTAGAACAGTGAATCAGCAATTGGACGGACAAGCGCTTGATGCAAAGGTATTGGATTCTGTGTTTGATAAATGGTGGCCTGAGCCGGAAGAGGCTATACAAAAAATTCTGTCAGATTCAGTGGCGTCGAAAGATGCAAATGTTCGTTCCGATAGAGAGATTTTGGAGGAAATACTCGGTCTTACTAGAAGAGTAACTACGCGAGAACGGCAGCTTCGTCAGACAGATGATG
>CAJAFJ010000524.1 GCA_903938955.1 uncultured beta proteobacterium
GGCCAGGCCAGGTTGACGTCACCGCGCAGGTGTTTGGAAGACATCACGTCATAGGCGCCGCCGTAGGCTTTGCGCGTGATGACGGTGATTTTTGGCACGGTGCATTCGGCAAAAGCGTAAAGCAGTTTGGCGCCGTGTTTGATGATGCCGCCGTACTCTTGGGCCGTACCGGGCATGAAGCCGGGCACATCGACAAAGGTAATAACGGGGATGTTGAAGGCATCGCAAAAGCGCACAAAACGTGCGGCCTTGATGGAGCTCTTGATGTCCAGGCAACCGGCCAGCACCAGCGGCTGATTCGCCACGATACCAACGGTTTGACCTTCCATGCGACCAAAACCAATCAGAATGTTTTTGGCGTACTCAGGTTGCAACTCGAAGAAATCGCCATCATCAACCGTCTTGGTAATCAATTCCTTCATGTCATACGCCTTGTTGGCGTTGTCGGGCACCAGGGTGTCCAGACTCAAGTCCATGCGGTCAGCCGGGTCACCACCGCGGCGCACAGGCGCTTTTTCGCGGTTGTTGAGCGGCAGGTAGTTGTAGAGGCGGCGCAGCATCAGCAGTGCTTCCACATCGTTTTCAAACGCCAGATCACACACACCGCTCTTGGTGGAGTGAGAGATCGCGCCACCCAGTTCTTCGGCGGTCACGTCTTCATGCGTCACGGTTTTCACGACCTCAGGGCCGGTGACGAACATGTAGGAGCTGTCTTTCACCATGAAGATGAAGTCGGTCATGGCCGGCGAGTACACCGCACCACCGGCGCAAGGTCCCATGATCATGCTGATCTGGGGCACCACACCGCTGGCCATCACGTTGCGCTGGAACACATCAGCATAGCCGCCCAAGCTGGCGACGCCTTCCTGAATCCGCGCACCGCCCGAGTCATTCAAACCGATCACTGGCGCGCCGACCTTCATGGCCTGGTCCATCACTTTGCAAATTTTCTCGGCATGGGCTTCTGACAAAGCGCCACCGAACACGGTGAAATCCTGGCTGAACACAAACACCAGACGGCCATTGATCATGCCGTAGCCGGTGACCACACCGTCGCCAGGGATCTTGTTCTCGTCCATGCCGAAGTCGACGCAACGGTGATCGACAAACATGTCACACACTTCAAAAGAGCCTTCGTCCAGCAGCAACTCGATACGCTCACGGGCCGTGAGCTTGCCCTTTTTGTGTTGCGCATCAATGCGTTTTTGGCCACCGCCCAAACGCGCGAGTTCGCGCTTGGCTTCAAGTTGTTTAAGTATGTCTTGCATGGTTTCTCTTTCTGAAGTCCTGATGGTCTTGGTCGTTAATGGCTTGCTTGTTAAATAACTGTCAATGTCATGGCGACTCATGCCGCCTGACGTTGGGCCGAGAGCATGTGCCGTGCCGCTGTGGAGGCCGCCACCCGGCCTTCGAGCACATCCTGGGTAAGTTTGGGTAACAGTTGCTGAACCTCTGGGTTGGCGCGAAAAGCGAGTTTCAGACCCGTGTCAATCCGCTCCCACATCCAGGCCAGCGCCTGCTGCTGGCGCCGCCCTGCAAACTTGCCATTGGCCGTTTGCAGGTTTTTGAACTCCGTGACAGCGGCCCAAAAAGTGTCGACGCCCTGCCCCTTCAAGGCACTGATTTGCAGCGCTTTGGGGTGCCAGTTGGCGTCGTCATGGCCACTGAACATGCCAAGCAACTGCATGGCCGAGGTGATTTGTAACTGGGCGCGCTGGGCGGCAAGGGCATCAATATCGGCCTTGTTGATGACCACCAGGTCCGCCAACTCCATGACACCTTTTTTGATCGCCTGCAGATCATCCCCGGCGTTGGGCAACTGCAGCAGCACAAACATATCGGTCATGTTGGCAACTGCCGTCTCGCTTTGGCCGACGCCGACGGTCTCGACGATCACGATGTCATAACCCGCCGCCTCGCAAACCAGCATGGCCTCGCGGGTTTTCTCGGCCACGCCACCCAAGGTGCCGCTGCTGGGGCTGGGGCGGATATAGGCTTTTTCGTGAACCGACAACAACTCCATGCGGGTCTTGTCACCCAGAATGGAACCGCCGGAAACCGTCGAGGACGGGTCAATCGTGAGCACTGCCACACGGTGCCCTTGCGCAATCAGGTGCAGGCCCAGCACCTCGATGAAGGTGGATTTACCCACCCCCGGCACACCGCTGATGCCCAAACGGAAAGACTTGCCTGTGTGCGGCAGCAGCGCTGTCAGCAACTCATCCGCCTGCGCCCGGTGGTCGGTGCGGGTGGATTCGAGCAACGTAATCGCCTTGGCAATGGCGCGACGCTGCTGCGCCCCCGTGCTTTGGGTGATTTGCGCCACCGCACTGGTTTGTGTCGACATCATTCTCTTAATTTGCGCCCGGACGTTTACTTGGTAATCGCCTTCTTGATCTGCTCCAGCACGTCCTTGGCGCTGGCAGGAATCGGCGTACCGGGACCGTAGATGCCCTTGACACCAGCGTCATACAACATCTCGTAGTCCTGGCGCGGAATCACGCCACCCACGAAGACGATGATGTCGTCAGCGCCCTGCTTTTTCAGCTCAGCGATGATGGCGGGCACCAGGGTTTTGTGACCGGCAGCGAGGGTGGAAACACCCACGGCATGCACGTCGTTTTCAATCGCCTGGCGGGCGCACTCTTCAGGCGTCTGGAACAGCGGGCCCATGTCAACGTCAAAGCCGAGATCGGCAAAGGCGGTGGCCACCACTTTGGCGCCACGGTCATGGCCGTCCTGGCCCAGCTTGGAGATCATCACGCGAGGGCGACGGCCTTCAACATCGGCGAAAGCACTGATTTCAGCTTTGAGGGCATCCCAGCCTTCAGCGGAGTCATAAGCGGCAGCGTACACACCAGTCACCTTTTGGGTATCGGCGCGGTGGCGCCCGTAAACGGTTTCCAGCGCATCGCTCACCTCGCCGACCGTGGCGCGCAGGCGCATGGCCTTGATCGTCAGGTCCAGTAAGTTGCCGGTATTGGCGTCGGCTGCGGCTGTAATAGCCGCCAGTGCTTCAGCCACAAGAGCCGGATCACGTTGTTGCTTGATGGCATTGAGACGCGCAATCTGGCCGTCACGCACCGCCACGTTGTCAATGTCACGCGATTCAATCGCGTCTTCAGTCTTGAGCTTGTATTTATTGACACCGACGATCACGTCTTTGCCACTGTCAATGCGCGCCTGCTTTTGAGCGGCAGCGGCTTCAATTTTGAGCTTGGCCCAGCCGCTGTCCACGGCCTTGATCATGCCGCCCATGGCTTCGACTTCTTCGATGATGGTCCAGGCAGCGTCAGCCATGTCCTGCGTCAGCTTTTCCATCATGTAGCTGCCCGCCCAGGGGTCCACCACATTGGTGATATGGGTTTCTTCCTGAATGATGAGCTGGGTATTGCGGGCAATACGGGAACTGAACTCGGTCGGCAGCGCAATGGCTTCGTCCAGCGCATTGGTATGCAGCGACTGGGTGCCGCCAAACACCGCAGCCATGGCCTCGATGGTAGTTCGCACCACGTTGTTGTACGGGTCTTGCTCGGTCAGCGACCAGCCGGACGTCTGGCAATGGGTGCGCAGCATCAGCGATTTAGGGCTCTTGGCGTCAAAGCCTTTCATGATGCGGCACCACAGCAAACGTGCGGCGCGCATCTTGGCCACTTCAAGGTAGAAGTTCATGCCAATGGCCCAGAAAAAGCTCAGACGGCCGGCAAACTCATCCACGTCCATACCCTTGCCAATGGCGGTCTTGACGTATTCCTTGCCATCGGCCAGCGTAAAGGCCAGTTCCAGCGCCTGGTTGGCACCGGCTTCCTGCATGTGGTAACCGCTGATGGAGATCGAGTTGAACTTCGGCATGTTCTTGGCCGTGTACTCGATGATGTCGCCAATGATGCGCATGGAGGGCGCTGGCGGGTAGATGTAGGTGTTGCGCACCATGAACTCTTTCAGAATATCGTTCTGAATCGTCCCGCTCAACTGGTCTTGGGCCACGCCCTGCTCTTCCGCCGCCA
>CAJAFJ010000525.1 GCA_903938955.1 uncultured beta proteobacterium
AAAACTGCGCGAAGTGTTCGACAGCATCGAAGACCCGATGTGGCACGGCGAACAAACCGGCGTGCCGCTGATGGTGGACAACGGCCGCCACAAGACCCTGAAAAAAATCAGCACGCCACAAGACAAGTTGATCTAACCCGGAGCAAGGCCACACAGCATGATTATTTTTTCTCACGCCAACAGCTATGGCGCCAGCACCTACGGCGTTTTATTCAAAGCGCTGAAGGCGCGCGGCTTCACGGTCAAGGCGATCGAGAAATTGGGTCACGATGCGCGCTACCCCGTCACCGACAACTGGCCGAATCTGGCGCAGCAGCTGATTGATTTCACCCGGGCCGAGGTCGAGAAAAAAGGCGAACCCGTGTTTCTGGTCGGCCATTCGCTGGGCGGATTTGTCAGTCTGATGGCCGCCGCCCGCGCGCCCGAACTGGCGCGTGGTGTGCTGCTGCTGGACTCCCCCGTTTTGGGCGGCTGGCGCGCTACCACGCTGGGTGTGATGAAAAGCGCGCAGATGTTCGAATCACGCTCGCCCGGGGCGGTCAGCCACAAGCGCCGCAACAGCTGGCCCAGCCAGGAGGCGGCGCTGGAACACTTTAGGCATAAAAAAACCTTTGCCAAATGGGACCCGCAGGTGCTGCAAGACTACATCGCTCACGGCACCCACGACGAAGTCCACGGGGCTGAGACAAAACGGGTGCTCAGCTTTGACCGTGCCATTGAGACAGCCATTTACAACACCCTGCCGCACAACCTGGACGCCCTGCTGAAACGCCACCCGGTCAAATGTCCGGTGGCTTTTATTGGCGGCACGCATTCTTTGGAGTTGAAACAGGTCGGCATGGCCATGACCGAAAGAGTGACCAAGGGCCGCATCATGATGCTGGACGGCAGCCACCTGTTTCCGATGGAAAAACCACAGGTAACAGCGGCGGCGATTGAAGCGGCGCTGCTCAACCTGGGAGCCTGATCACGGTGGCGCTTGTATCGCCTTGACCGGGGGCGTTTTCAGCAACACCACCTTGAAGGTGGTGCCCTGCCCCAACGCGCTCTTGACCTCAATGTGGCCATCGTGTTTTTGCACAATGCCGTAGGACAACGACAACCCCAGGCCGGTGCCCTTGCCGACGGGTTTGGTGGTGTAAAACGGCTCAAAAATACGGCTCAGGTTCTCGGGCTTGATGCCCATGCCGGTGTCTTGCACTTCCACCCACACCTGCGTCGCGTCATGCCCGGTGCGCACCGTGATGGTGCCGCGCCCCTCAATCGCATGTGACGCATTGATCAGCAGGTTCATGAACACCTGGTTGAGCTGGGACGGGAAACATTCAATTTCCGGCACGCCGGCAAACTCCTTGACCACCTCGGCCTTGTACTTGAGCTCATTCCAAACCACGCGCAAGGTGCTCTCCAGACCGGCCTCCAGGTCAGCCCACTGGCGTTCAGACTCGTCCACATGCGAGAAATTCTTCAAGTCCTGCACGATACCGGTGATGCGCTTGAGCCCATCCCGCGACTCGGCCATCAAGGCGGTCACGTCTTCACGCAAAAACTCAACATCAATGTCTTTTTTGACTTGCTGAATCGCCTGCACCGCCGGGCCAGTCATGGCGCCCTCGGCCGTCTCGTACATCGACAACAGCCGCAACATGTCCGCGACATAGCGCTCCAGCGAGCCCAGAGTGGAATTGACAAACCCAACCGGGTTGTTGATCTCATGCGCCACCCCGGCCGCCAGCTGGCCGATGGACGCCATGCGCTCCGACTGCAACAGCTGGTTCTGCGCCTCTTCCAGCCGCTTGATCAAGACAGCTTGACGCTCTTTCTCCTGCAGCAGGGTTTCGTTGGCGGCATTCAAGTCGGCGGTGCGGGATTGCACCCGGTCTTCCAGCAGATGGCGCGACTCCAGCAAGGCCTCTTCAGCCCGGGTGCGTTGCGTGATGTCCTGAAAACCGAACACCCGCCCAATAATTTGCACCCCCAGATACTGCGGGCGCGAACTCACCTCGAACACGCGGCCATCGCGCAGGTGCATCAAGTCTTGCGTCTCGCTGCTGTCCACAATCGCGCTCAGACGCGCTCGCAGCAGCTCGGCCTCCTGCACATTGTTGACGATGAAATCAAGAATGTGTGCGTCATCCTGCCAGTTCAGCAAGTCATCGGGAATGGCCCACAACTTGCCGAACAGTCGGTTCATGCTGTCGATTTTTCCGTTCCAATCGATCACCAGAATGCCGTTGCTGGTGGACTCCAGGGTGGCCCGCAACTCCGACAGCGTGTGCTCCAGCGCATCCTGCGCCACGTGTTCGGTCTGGGTCAGCACCGCACGCACCAGCAGATAGGGCGCGCCATCAAACGCCAGCACTTGAATTGACTTGCTCACGCGCAGCAACTCACCGTCGGCGCTTCGGTACTGATCGTCCTGGTCGACCACCGGCAGGTACTGGCCCGCGCGCACGTCTTCCCAATAGAAAATATCTTGCAGGGCGCTCTCCACCTCGGTGATGGGCAAGCCCTGCAGCTGCGCCAACTCATAGCCCAGCAGGCGGCAGGCCGTGTCATTGGCAACCTCAATTTGCAGCGTTTCCGGCTTGATCAGCAGCAAAATTTCGGGGCAGTGGTCGAGCATCAGCTGGGTTAAATGGCTCATGGCTTGCCTGCCTTTGACTGTGCTGAATTCGCATCAAAGTAGTAGCTGACGCGCTTGCGTGGACTCAGGTAGTTGTACACCTCGCGCGGCACCTGCGCGGGCCGGATCGCTTTGGTGATGTTGAACTCGGTTTCACGCTCCATGTCCAACAAAATGGCTTCTTCTTTGGGGACTTCGGGGTCGTACACGGTCACGGTCGGCTTCATGGGCCGGGCCGTATTCACCGTGGCCACCATGCCAATGGCGCCGTTGGACAGCTGCACAATCGTGCCCGGCGGGTACACGCCCAAACAGCGGATGAAGACCTGCAACAGCTTGGGGTCGAACTTGCTGCGCAACTTGGCAAACATGAGCGACAGCGCCTCATGTGGCGTCAACGCATCCGCAATCGACAAAGGGTTGCACAGCTCGTCGTAGTAATTGGCCATGCTGACAATGCGCGACAGCAGCGTGATCGACTCGCCCTTGAGCTTGGCCGGATAACCCGTGCCGTCAAACAACTCATGGTGCTCCCGGATGATGGACAAGGCCGCCGGTGCCAAATGCAGGCGCTGGCCCAGGTCCACCCCGTACTGGCAGTGCATTTCGTAAAAATGCCGTTCGGCCAGGGTCAGGGGTTCGGTCTTTTTCAAGATCTTGTCGGGCACATCCTTGCGCCCAATGTCGTGCATCAGCGCCCCGACG
>CAJAFJ010000526.1 GCA_903938955.1 uncultured beta proteobacterium
CGCATGGAACTGGGCATGGTCAAGTCCAACGAAATTTACGTTCAGATCGCCAAATAGGCGCTTCTCCATGAAGATCGCCATCCTTGGCGCGCAAGGCAGCGGAAAAACGCAGCTGGCACACGCGCTGGCGCAGCGCTTAAACCTCGAATCACCGACTGAAAAGTCCCCACCCGTTTTTGTGGCCGACGCCCCACCCTTAATGGCGGCAGTGGAGGCCGATCTGCGCTTCAACGACCACTCTCTGTATGCGCACGCGCTGGCACAGCACACCAGCTACGACCTGACGCTGCTCCTGGGTTTGGACCTTCCCTGGCGTGCCGCGGCCCCCCAAACGAGCAGTACGGTTTCACGCGACGCAGTCGACACCCGCCTGCGAAAGGTGCTGACGGATAACAAACTGACTTTCACGGTAATTTACGGCTTAGAGGCCGACCGTTTGGAGGCCGCACTCAACGCCATCATTCCCTTGCGAACAGAGCGCATCCAGCCTGCCGAATCCGACAGGGTCCACTGGCAATCCAGTTGTGAAAAATGCAGCGATCCGGTCTGTGAACACCGGCTGTTTACTGGTCGGCTCCAACTGGGCCGCCAGTAAACGGGTGCCTCTGACCGCGTTTTACTGAACCGCCTCAGGCGCCGGTGGCACATGACCACCCGCCCTGAAAATCTGGGCAGCGTCAATCGGATCAAAGCGGTATTGCAGGCCGCAGAACTCGCATCCCACTTCAATATTGCCGCGCTCGGCCAAAATGCTTTCAGCCTCTTCAATCCCCAGCCCCAAAATCATCTTGCTGACACGTTCACGGCTGCAGTTGCACGCAAAACGGGGCGCCGCCTCACCGGCCAGCGGCTCGAACAGGGTCAGCGTCTCTTCCCAGAAAAGACGCCGGAGGATGGTTTCGGCATCCAGCGTCAGCAACTCTTCGCGCTTCAAGGTGGAGGCCAGCAGCGAGATCCGGTTGTAGTGCTCGTTGACGCCAATCTCATCTTCATTGGCCTGGCTCACCATGCTACCGGCCAGATTGCCGACACCTTCCAGCGGCAGGCGCTGAATCAGCAGCCCAGCTGCCACGTCGCCATCGGCGGCCAGCACCAGCGTGGTATCGAGTTGTTCGCTTTGAAGCATGTAGTGCTCCAGCACCTCACTCAGTTTGTCCAGTTTCTCGTGCTGATCGCCAAACAGGGGCACCACGCCCTGGTAAGGCTGCTGCCCCGGGAAGCGGGTTTTGGGGTCGAGGGTGATGGCGCAGCGGCCCTCGTTGTTCGCGTTCACCATCATGCTCAGGGTTGCCTCGGGCGCGACCTCGCCGATGACGGTGGCCGTGGCGCGCAAACCAAAATCAGGCTGCACCTCCACCACCGCCAGCTTGACCGGGCCATCGCCAAAAATCTGCAAAATCAGCGAGCCGTTGAACTTGATGTTGGACTGCATCAAAGTGGCCGCAGCCACCATTTCGCCCAGCATGTTTTGCACCGGCAAAGGGTAGGCGGCCGCCGCACTGCTGGACGCGCGTCGGCGCAGGATTTCAGTCCAGGCACCGGTCAGGCGCACCAGTACGCCGCGAACCGGCAGACCTTCAAATAAAAACTTGTGAATTTCAGACACGCGCTATTCCATTCAGATACAAAACATTAATCAGGAAATTTTCCAGGCCAAACCCCTGGTTCTCAGGCAACTTTGTTCAGCCCGGTCCGAAAGCGCCGGGCATTGTCAACATAGTGTGCGGCACTGGTGAGCAAGCCTTGCAGCTGCTCTGGCGTGAGCTGGCGCACCACCTTGGCGGGCGTGCCCATGATCATCGAACCATCCGGAAACTCCTTGCCTTCGGTCACCAAAGAGCCCGCGCCCACCAGGCAACCCTTGCCAATTTTGGCGCCGTTCAGCACGATGGCGCCAATACCGATCAGGGAGCCATCCCC
>CAJAFJ010000527.1 GCA_903938955.1 uncultured beta proteobacterium
GGGCGCCTGGTAACCATCGTCATTGGAGATAAGGATTTTCATAGTCAAACAGAGTTAACTTTTATTGTAGGGGGCGACAAACAAGGGTTTGCTCGGGGCAAAAAAATGCCCGCGCAGGGCGGGCATCTCAGACGACGGGTCGACCAATTACTCCGGCAACGCCACTTTGTTGTCGACGCTGAACTGGTAGTCCTTGAAAATGTGCTCAGCACTCAATTGCTGGTAACTGCCATCAGCCAGACGTTTCGTCGTATCTTTCAGACGGTAGGTGGTGGAGCCGCAAGTCCAGCAGTTGTAGTTGCGCATATGGGTGCACAGGCAGGTTTTGTCCATGACCGAGAGTGTTTTCAAATCAGGATGCAACAGCACTTCGCGGTTGTAGGCCGTGATGTAGGCGCAATTGCCATTGCCATCCAGCAAGTAGCCATAAGACTCGCAGCCCGGGCGAATACCAGAGCCAATCGCAGGCGTGTTTTTGAGCATGCGCATCGGGTAGCCGGTGGGCGAGATGGTGTTGACGATGATGTCTTCTTCGCTGGCCTTGAAGTATTCCTGCTTGGCCTTGTCGGTCAAACCGCACTCTGTGGCCACCGTGAAGCGCGTGGCCACTTGCACCGCCGCCGAGCCGCCTTCAAGAAAGGACACCGCATCGCTGCCGGTAAAAATACCGCCAGCGGCAATCACCGGAATATCAAGCTGCTCGGTTTTCAGGAACGCAATGATTTCGGCGCAAATGGTGGCCAGGTCGTATTGCGCCCAGTCCATGCCAAAACCCAGGTGACCACCCGCCAGCGGGCCTTCGACGACCACGTAATCAGGGAAACGGTTCAGGCGTGCGTTCTTGCGCAAAAACAGCTGCAGCGCCCGCACCGACGACACGATGATGCCGAGCTTGACATCGCGAAACCGGGGGTGCTCAGCCATCAGGCCGAACGAGCCCAAGTGCAGGCCGGCGCTCAGGGTGATGCCGTCAATACCGGCATCCATCGCCGAGGTCATGCGCACCTGCAGCGTCTCGCGCGGGGCATTCATGGTCAGTTTTTCCATGCAGTTGACAAACACCATGCCCTCGCCTTTCTTGGCGCTCATGGTGGCTTCAACGTGCCGCTTGGTGGCTTCAGCCACCTCTGCCAGGTCAAATTTGATCTTGGATTTGTCAGAGTTGTCGATGTTGTACTTGTACAGGCGGGTCTTTTCTTTGACAAAACTGGTGTCAAAGCGCCGATCGGACACGTCTGAGATCATGGCGTCGGAAATGTGGCCAATGCCACCCAGGCGCGCCGCCTCCAGGGCCAGTTCGGCGGTGGAAATATCAACACCCATGCCACCAATCATGATCGGCACGTACTCTTTTTTTCCGAACTTCAGGCGAAAGTCATCAACACGTTTCATCAAATTCCTTGGGGCAAATCGCAAGCCAGAACAGCTTTACAAGCCGGAATTCTACCCCGTCAATAGTTCAAATTGACTGGCTGAAGAATTCCCCTGCCCGGCTTGAGTACATCACGCCCGCATCCAGTTTCTCCACCTGAACACGCGCAGGGCGGCTACCATAAACATTCAATTTCAACCACTCGAATTCGGTCGCCAGTTGATCCTGATCAGCAATTTTTGTGTGCCAGACACGTTGCTCGGCGTTCCAGCGGTAAGCCCGTGCTTTGAGCAGGTCTTTGGCCTCAAACGGGGCGCCAGTGGCCTGCAGGCGGTAGCTGGACTGGCGAGTGGCCGCGATGATTTTGGCCAGCCCGCTTTGACCCGTGGTGGGCAAGGCCTCGGCCAGCACCGCCAGCAGCGCGTGGCAATCGACTTCAGCGCGATGGGCCTCGTAAAACCAGCCTTTTTCCAGCGCCAGATACTCCAGCTTGGCCGAGCCATGGCCTTCTTTTTTCCAGTCAATATCGGCAAACGAGCAGCCCCAGGGCAGCTTGGCAAAGGCGGGGATGCGCGCTTCGCAAAAAGGCCGGTCAAAGCCCGCGTTGTGGGCAATCACCAAATCAGCCCCGGCCAGCAGGGCGGCGATTTTGGCCTCATCAAGGTGCTTGCCCCGCACCATCTCGGTAGAAATCCCGGTGATGGCCTCAATTTCTTGGGAGACCGGGATACCCGGGTCTTCCAATTCGTCGTACACCAGCACCTCACCCACCGGCAAACCGGTGCTCGTGTCCACATCCACCTGCAACATGGCCAACTCAATAATTTTGTCTTTGCTCTGGTCCAGACCGGTGGTCTCTGTGTCGAGCACCAACACGCGCAGCGTGGGCCCCTGCGGCGCGCGGTCAAAGCGCGACACCGGCTTCAGGCGGCGCAGCACCCGGTAGTCGGGATCACGGACCAGGGCCTGCGCCATGGCGTCCAAACTCATCGCCGGGGCGACTTCAGGTTTCACGGGGGTGGCGCGACGTGGTTTGGTCGTGGCTTTGGGCTTGGAGGGCGCGCTTGAAGCCGGCGCGGGAATGTCAAGGTCAAGCGAAAATTGCGGATCGGTCACGGAGAGCTTTCGGATTCAGAAGGATTCAGGGCAGCATTACACCGCACTCTGAGCGCCGGGGTGGCCAGCCGCGCCAAGACCCCGGTGGCAGCGGCTCACACCAGCCGTCAGCGCTTGGATTTTCAGGTAAATTGGGGCCATGACCACCTCACTCAAATCCCCTGCCCTGCGCCCACTGCGCGGTGTGCGCGTGCTCAGTCTCGCCCTCAACCTGCCCGGCCCGGCGGCCCTGATGCGCTGCCAGCACATGGGCGCCACCTGCGTCAAGCTGGAGCCCCCGCCGCCTGCCGGTTTAGCCCCCGGCGCCTCCGGCGACCCCATGAGCTGGTACAAACGCGCCGCTTACGAGGCGATGCACCAGGGCGTGCGCGTGGCGACGGCCGACCTCAAAACCGACAAAGGCCAGAAAGCCCTGCACCGCGAGCTGGCCAAGGCAGATGTTTTATTAACCTCGTTTCGCCCCTCGGCCCTGCGCAAACTCGGGCTGGAATGGAAGGCCTTGCACAAGCGCTACCCGGCGCTGTCGATCGTGGCCATCGTGGGCGCTCCCGGCGTTCGCGCCGATGAGCCCGGGCACGACCTGACCTACCAGGCCGAAAGCGATCTGGTGACCGGCCTTGAATTGCCGCCCACCCTGTATGCCGACATGGGCGGCTCGCTGATGGCCACCGAGGCGGTATTGCAGGCCCTGCTGGTTCAACGGCAAAAAGGCAAAGGCAGCTACCTCGAAGTGGCGCTGTCCGAGGCGGCCGCCTACCTGGCCTTGCCGCGCACCTGGGGCGTGACCCTGCCCGGCGAAGCGGTGGGCGGTGGCCATGCCGGCTACCAGGTCTACCCGTGCCAAGACGGGCGCGTGGCGCTGGCCGCACTGGAGCCCCACTTTGCCAAGGCCTTATGCAGCGTGGCAGGCGTGGCGGATGCCAGCATCGGGTCCATGATGGCGCCCGCCACCCGCCAGGTGATTGCAGACTATCTGCTCAGCAAAACCCGCCAGGCGCTGGACCAGCTTTCGGCGGAAAAAGATATTCCGCTTTACACGCTGCCCAATTAACAGCGAACAACAGCGCTCTGCAGCAGCTGTTTTACCGGTCAACTGCTTGCGCCTGGGGCGGGGTTGGGGTTCAGGGATTGCGTTCCAGCACGCCATTGTTGACTTTGACCTTGTCGCCCACCAGGAAACCGGGGTCTGCGGCGTAGCTCAGGGTCTGGGTCGTGTTGTTTGGCAGGCGCACCACCACCTCGTAATGTTTGCTGGCGTTGGCTTTGGCTTCCAGCGCCCGCCCAGCGTAGGCACCGCCCAAAGCGCCGGCAATTTGCGCCACGGTGCGGCCATTGCCACCGCCCACCTGGTTGCCCAGCACGGCCCCAATCACACCGCCACCAATGGTGCCCAGGTAGCCGCCTTCGCCCTTGACTTCCACCACGTTGATGGCTTCCACCGTGCCGCAGTTGTGGCAGACGCTGATTTGCACGGGCACCGAGGTGTTGAGCAAGTCATGGCCCCAGACAACACGGGTCACGCGCTCACCCCATTTCAGCTGGGCCGTCACCGCACTGTTGGCCACGATCCGGTCGCGGTTTCGGATGGTGTAGGTGCCGACGTATTCGCCGGGCGCCACTTCGGGCAGCTGGATCTTGCCCTTGACGCCGGCGATCGTCACATCGGCCTTGCCGCCGGGCGAGCCGTTCAGGGACATGTGCAGGTCATTGCCACCGCGCAGGTCCGCGATCGGCGCAACCTTAAAACGCTCGATCCGTGGCTGCAGACTGGGCACCTCTTTCACGGGGTGGTAACCCACACTGGTTTGCAGGGATTCGTTCAAGACCATGCTGGTCACCTGGTTGCCCACACGCAGGTTGGCCGTGACCGGGCTGCGGGCCGCTATTTGGTCGCGGTTGTTGATGGTGTAAGTGCCCTCGTACTGGCCGGGTTCGGTTTCAACCAGCATCACGTTGCGCATGGCCCCCTCAATGTGCAGGGTGACCAGGCCACCCGGCGTGCCGTAAATATCAAAATTCAGTTCAACACCGGGGGCCAGGCGCCGCACCTCGTCGACGTTAAACATGGCAATGCTGGGGGCGGTCTGGCTGTTGTTGTAGCCCTGCGCTTGTGCCTGGCTGGACATCAAGACGGGTGGCAACAAGGCGGCCGCCACGAACAGGCTGGCTAGGTAGTTGTGTTTGTTTTTCATGACGGTGGCCTTTGTGTTTGTTTTATTTGTCTTTGGTCACTTCGTGGCCAATCACGCCACCCACGGCGGCACCCGCAGCGGTGCCCAACACGCCACCCCCGACGACACTGCCAGCCACGCCACCAATAACAGCGCCTGTGGCAGTTCCTTTTTCTTGTGCGGTCATGCCAGCACAACCGCCCAGACCCAAGGCAAGCACCAGCCAAACGGCGGACGACCCAGTGAAAAAGTTTTTGTTCAAGTTCATGATGAATAACTCCAGGTTGAATAAAAAAACCGTGACGAGCTTGACGCGTTGCCACAGACCTGAGGGCATTGTTTGACGGTTATCAAAATAACTCTGTACGCCACCGAACGGAGCGCCCCGCGCTTCATCTTTACGATGCGGTATGTAAATAGACGCCTGATAAAAATCCATTCAGCGTATAAGCAAGGACCCGTTCCCTCTTGTCTTAAAGAATGTCTTCCCGATGCCCCACAAATCAGCCGCCCCACAGACGTTCTCCCTTGGTTCAACGCAACCATGAGGGCGGTGCA
Organism: uncultured beta proteobacterium; assembly: GCA_903938955.1. The sequence goes on from CAJAFJ010000527.1 coordinate 5,218, forward strand.
CAAAAATATCGGCTGGCTGGTGTCGGTGCTCTTGTTGCTGGTGCTGGGACTGAGCGCGACCTTCTGGACCTTTGGTCAAATTGACCAGGCAGCGCTTGAACGCACCAAAGCAGGGCAAGACATCAACCAGGCCGAAGACTTTTTATCGGCTTTGAAAGACGCCGAAACCGGGCAACGCGGCTACCTCTTGACCGGCGACGCCACTTTCTTGCAGCCTTACGCGCAAGTGCTGGCCCACGTCATCCCCGACCTGGCTGATTTACGCCAAACAAGCACGCTCACCGCGGCACAACACCACCTCGACGCGGCGGCGCCCTTGCTCCAAGCCAAAATGGCCGAATTGGCACAAGCCATTGAATTGCGCAGTCAGGGTCAACAAGCCGCAGCGATACGCGTCATCAGCCATGGCGAGGGCAAACGCCTGATGGACGCCATTCGCCTTGAAATCGGCAGCTTTGTGGAAATGGCAGAAACCGCCCGTGCGCAGCATGACGCGGACTTTCAGGCCCGCATGCGGCAGCTGTTCAGCCTTATTGTGGGTATCGGCTTTGTGGCCGTGCTGGCGGGACTGACGCTGGCTTATTGGGTGTACCGGGCGGCCCAGCAGCGGATTGAGAACGCCCTTCACCTTGAAACGCAGAAGTCGCTGGCACGCCAGGAGGCCTCCAACCAACTGCTGCAAACAGCCAACAGCACCCTGCGTGAAAACGAAGCAAAACTGGCGGTCACGCTCAACTCGATTGGCGACGCCGTCATTGCCACCGACCACCTGGGCCACATCACGCTGCTCAACCCCATCGCGCAAGACCTCACGGGCTGGACGCAGGCGCAGGCAGTGGGTCGCCCGGTGGATGAGGTCTTCCACATCATCCACAAAGAAACCCGCCATCTCGCCGTGGTGCCGGTAGCGGAAACGCTGACGAATGGCACCATTCAGGGCCTGGCCAACCACACGGTGCTGATTGCGCGTGATGGCCGCGAGTTTGATATTGCCGACAGTTGCGCCCCTATTCGCGGCCTGAACGAAGAAGTGATCGGCGCCGTGCTGGTGTTTCGCAATGTCACCGACGAGTACACGGTGCAGCAAAGTTTGCGCGACAGTTCCGCCCTGCTTCAGGCCATTCTCAACACCGTGGTGGACGGCATCATCACCGTGCATGCACACGGTGGCATTGTCGAAACCGTCAACCCGGCGGTGGAGCACATGTTTGGCTACACCACCGAGGAACTCAGCGGACTGCGCTTGAGCCAGTTGATACCCGAACTGGATCAAAACCACCGCCTCATGTCGCTTGACTACTACAGCGCCAGCATTGAAGCCCAGGCCAACGGCTTGGGCCGCGAGGTGGTGGGCCGCCGCAAAGACGGCAGCAGCTTTGCGCTGGAGATCTCCGTCAGTGAAATGACGCAAGGCAGCCAACGCTATTTCACCGGCATTTTGCGTGACATCAGCGCACGCAAACAAGCCGAAGAGACGCTGCGCAAGGCCGGTGCCTTGCAAAAAGCGATCTTTGACAGCGCCAACTTCTCCAGCATCGCCACCGATGCCCGGGGCGTGATCCAGATTTTCAACGTCGGCGCCGAGCGCATGCTGGGTTACACCGCCCAGGAAGTGATGAACCAGCGCACCCCGGCTGACATCTCGGACCCGCAAGAAATCATTGCCCGCGCCAAGACGCTCAGCGCCGAGTTGGACACGCCCATCACCCCCGGTTTCGAGGCGCTGGTGTTCAAGGCCTCGCGCGGTATTGAAGACATTTATGAGCTGACCTACATCCGCAAGGACGGCAGCCGCTTCCCGGCGGTGGTGTCGGTCACCGCGCTACGCGACGACAACAACGCCATCATTGGCTACCTGCTGATCGGCACCGACAACACCGCACGCAAGCAGATAGAAGCCGAGCGCCAGCAACTGGACAAGGCGTTGATCGAGAAAAACATTGAACTGGAGCGCGCCCGGGATGTCGCCGACAAGGCCAACCTGGCTAAATCAGACTTCTTGTCCAGCATGAGCCATGAGTTGCGCTCCCCACTCAACGCCATTCTGGGCTTTGCCCAACTCATGGAGGTTGGCCCACCCGAGCCCACGCCGGGCCAGAAAGCCCGGATCGAGCAAATTTTGCGTGCCGGCTGGTATTTGCTGGAGTTGATCAACGAAATTCTGGACCTGGCGCTGATCGAGTCCGGCACGGTTTCGCTCTCACTCGAACCCACCTCGTTAACGGAAGTGCTGCAAGACTGTCAGACCATGATTGAGCCGCAGGCAGAAAAAAGACATATCCACATTAGCTACCCACAATTTGAAGCACCGTGCTTTGTCCAGGCAGACCGCACCCGGCTCAAGCAGGTGATCATCAACCTGCTGTCTAACGCCATAAAGTACAACAAAGCCGACGGCCACGTTGATGTAACGTTCAGCACCCCGGCTGCGCAACGCCTGCGCGTCACGGTACGGGACACCGGCGAGGGCTTGTCGCAACCGAAGCTGGCACAGCTGTTCCAGCCATTCAACCGCCTGGGCCAGGAGCTGAACGCCGAAGAAGGCACGGGCATCGGCCTGGTGGTCAGCAAGCGCCTGGTGGAGTTGATGGGCGGCGCCATTGGTGCCGCCAGCACCGTGGGACAGGGCAGCGAGTTCTGGTTTGAACTCAATGCGGCCGATGAACTGCAGTTGCTGCACGATGTATCCGAACCGCTGGCGCCCCTGCACAAGCACACGGTTCACAACGCATCGGTGCGCACCCTGCTGTATGTCGAAGACAACCGGGCCAACATGGAGCTGGTGAACCAGCTCATCGCCATGCGCCCCGACATGAATTTACTGGGTGCCGAAGACGGCAGGCGCGGCATTGAAATGGCGCGACTGCATTTGCCTGAGCTGATTTTGATGGACATCAACCTGCCGGGCATCAGCGGCATCCAGGCGCTGAAGCTCCTGCGCCAAGACCCTGCCACCCGCCATATTCCGGTCATGGCCCTGAGCGCCAACGCCATGCCCAAGGACATTGAAAAAGGCCTGGAAGCCGGTTTCTTCCGCTACCTCACCAAGCCCATCAAGATTGATGAATTCATGCAGGCGCTAGACCAGGGCCTGGCACTTGCCAACAAAAAATAGCCGCTAACGCACGTATCCGTTACGTAGACAGCTATTACTTCAGGAGCATAAATTGATCAACCACCACGAAATTCTGGGCGCCAATATCTTGATCGTTGACGATCAACCGTCCAACGTAGAACTGCTCCGGCAGCTGCTTGAAGACGCGGGCTACACCCAGGTGAGCGCCACCATGGACCCCACCGAGGTGTGCACGCTGCACCGCAAGCACCATTACGACCTGATTTTGCTGGACCTGCAAATGCCCGTCATGGACGGGTTTCAGGTCATGGACTGCCTCAAGACCAACGCCGATGACAGTTACCTGCCCGTCATCGTGCTGACCGCCCAGCCCGGCCACAAGCTGCGCGCCCTGCAAAGCGGGGCCAAAGACTTCATCAGCAAGCCCTTTGACCTGGTGGAAATCAAAACCCGCATCCACAACATGCTTGAAGTGCGCCTGCTCTACAAAAAGCTAAGCAACTACAACAAGGTGCTGGAGCAAACGGTGATGGAGCGCACCGCAGAACTGCGCGAAAGCGAAGCCCGCTACAAAAGCCTGACCGAATTGGCCTCTGACTGGTACTGGGAGCAAGACGAGAACGGTCAGTTCACCAAGGTATCCGGCCCGGTGCTGGAAATGCTCGGACTCAAGGTCGATGCGTTGTCCAGTGACGAGACCAGCATCCAGTCCTCGGGCTGGGACCAGAGCGAGCGCGAGACCTTGCAGGCCAGCATTGCGGCGCGCCAGCCCTTTCTTGATTTTCTGTTCCACCGCATCAACGAAAACGGCTCGCAGCAAAAGTTTCGGGTCAGTGGTGAGCCGATGTTCAACCAGAACTGCCGCTTTCTCGGCTACCGGGGCATTGGCGTTGAGGTGACGGAATAAGGGAGAACCACATGTCATTACTCCATAGCCCAAGCCAAAACCATCTTCTGGCAGCGCTGCCCCCGGACGACTTCTGCCTGCTGTCCCCCCACCTGGAACTGGTCCCATTGCCCTTGGGCCAAATGCTGTACGAGCCCGACACCCAGTTGCGCCATGCGTTTTTTCCGACCACCTCGATCGTGTCGCTGCACTATGTGACGGAGACCGGTGCCTCGGCGGAAACCGCCGGCGTGGGCCGCGAAGGGGTGGTGGGTATCTCACTGTTCATGGGGGGCGACACGACATCGAGTTCAGCCGTGGTGCAAACCGCCGGACACGCTTACCGGCTGGACCGCAATGTGTTGAAACAGGCGTTCAACCGCGCCGGCTTGTTTCAACGCCTGTTGTTGCGCTACACCCAGGCGCTGATGACGCAAATGGCCCAAACCGCCGCCTGCAACCGCCACCATTCGGTAGAACAACAACTTTGTCGCTGGCTGCTGCTGACGCTGGACCGGCTGCCCGAGCGCGAGTTGGTCATGACACAAGAACTGGTGGCCAGCATGCTCGGCGTGCGCCGTGAAAGTGTGACCGAGGCGGCTGGCAATTTGCAAAACGGCGGCTACATCCGCTACCGCCGGGGCCACATCGCGGTGCTGGACCGGGCCGGGCTGGAGGCCAACACCTGCGAATGCTATGGCGTGGTCAAGAAAGAACTCAAACGCCTGTTGAACGATGTGCGCTACCAGCAAGACATGCCGGTTGGCATGTCTTAAGAAGCCACCTCAATTCACGTGACGGGTGTCGTTGGTGACTTTAGTGAAAAATCAGGCTTCGACTTTCCGCCCATCCTGAGCGTTGATCTGTGTGACAGCGAACGCTGGCATTTATTAAAAATGCCACCTGGGATGAGCCGGTGGCATCGGGTGCTTAACCCTGAAAGAAATTAGAACTTGTAACGAACGCCCAGGGTCGTGGCAGCCACATTGTCATTGCGGTCACCCGCAAATTTCAGGTCATGCGACTCGTACTGCAAGACCGCAGACCACTGTGGATTGAACGCATATTCAGCACCCACACCATAGGACAAACCAAAACCATCTTCACTGCCGGAAGCAATACCGGAGGCCGGATTGGCTGACACGTCAGTGCGACCCCAGGTGGTTCCGACTTTGCCCAGGAGGTTGAACGACGGGCTCAAGGGGAACTTGCCCACCAGGCTCAGGCTCAGGCTCAGGCCGTCTGCTTTAGTGGAGCCGCCCCCAC
>CAJAFJ010000528.1 GCA_903938955.1 uncultured beta proteobacterium
GAAAAGTCCGGCCCCACGACCGCCGGGCTCTTGCCACTGCTATCGTCAAAGAACTTGAGTTTTTCTTCCGGGAAATATTGAGGGCTGATCTGTGCCAGCAACGCCGCCAGATGGCACGCTGACGCCCACGACCCCCAACGGCTGCGGGATAAAAAAGTAAAAACCTAATGAAATCATAGGCTTATGCTTTGTGTGACGTCATTTCATGAGATTGAAATACCACTAAATTCATCGCCAGGATGCTCAGAGCCTGATTGAGTTGCCGCCGAGCAGGGTTGTTGCCCTGCTACAAGTGGTCCACTGCGCCAGGCCTCGATGCTTGTGAACTGCAATTTGCAGCCGGTGCATTGATGAACGCCCGATGGACGCATGACGCCCTCAGCGTCTCGCTTGATTATTTCTGCGTAGGTAGTTGCGCCACAAGCGTGGCATTTATTTAGAGGACTCATACGAGGAGAATACTGTAAATTAGGATGATTCCTACCCAGATGAAAAGCATAAATTTTTATCTGGTGCTCCCATGGTTATCAGGAATTCCTATTCATTAGGTTTAATTTCGGTCGTTAGGAACGATGTCATTATTCGGAGAACGGCTATCCTGCTGCACCCACTGGATCGAAAAATGTACCAGTGCAGTACAGTTGGGTAAGTTGAGCTTTTGGCGGATATTGCCCCGGTGGCTTTCGATCGTTTTGAGGCTCCGTTTAAGCTGGTCAGCAATTTCACGCGTGCTGGCGCCCGAGCCTATCATCTGAAGAACCACCATTTCGGTGCGGGTAAGCTGACTCAGACTACCACTGGCGGGCTCGCCTTGTACGAGGTCACGCAGCAACTGGTTACGCATACGGTCGCTCACATTTAATATTTATGACGAATCATTTTTGAGGTGGTGGGCTGCTGCAAGCTTGGCTGGCAGTGCCAGCGAGAGTTCGATACAGGTGCCACCGCCAATGGGGGTGCTGATGCGCAAACTAGCAGCAATGCGATCGACGCGCGCTTGTATGATGCGCAGCCCAATGCCAGCGCTGCGCTGGCGGCGATTGCGCTCAAGGCCAAATCCGTTATCAGTGACGCTCACTATCAGCTTATTAGCGCGGCTGGCAAAGACAACGGTCATGCACTTGGCACCGCTGTGACGAATCATGTTCTTGGTCGCCTCTTGCACAATGCGGAAGATTTGCAGGGACTGCTCTATATCGAGCTGGGGCTGACTATGGTCATGCTGGAATTTTGACCTGATAGGTGTGTTGCTGCCGACGTGGTGGACCAACGTTTCAAGCATGGCGCGTGTAGCCACACAGGCGGCAATAAGCATCGTTGACTTCGAGCAACTGGCCCGTCATGTCGACAAGCCAGAAACCTTCCGTGGCGGTGGCTATCACGGTGCTGTATTTTTCTTCGCGTATTTGCAGTTCCATCGCGACAGCCTTGCGCTCGCTGATGTCCTCAACGACGTAGCTCAAGTGCAGCGGCAGGCCGTCGGGTCCGGGCGAACTGGTTATGCTGATTTTCAGCCACGCTGCGTGACCCTCTGCGCCATGGCGGTTGCGCATTTCGAGGGTCAGGCGGTTGATTTCTCCGGTGGAGAATCGGCGCAGGGTGTCACGACTTTGGGGGGCGTCTTCGGCGTTAACAAAGTCAAAAAAATCTCGTCCGATCAAGGCTTCCTGTGGGTAGCCCAATAGGGCGCACAGTGCTGGATTGGTCTCCACAAAACAACCCTCCGTGGAAACGCGTGCAATACCCAACGGCGCTTCAAAGAAGACATCACGGTAAAACGCATCGCCGGGCGCCGTGTCGGCTGCGGCCTTGCGATCAATGACATGGGCGGGGAGGGTATTCATTTTTGAGTGCTAGATCGTCCAAGGGGATGTCAGCGGTGAAGTGAGCGGCCGACAAGGCCTTAGCGCAATGCGCGGTGGCCAGTGTGTAAAACACCCTGTGGGCCTGCGGCCTTGTCACGGTCAGACAGCAGGCAAGCACCAGGACCCATGCAGACGGCCTCTTCTTTAAAACGGTTTCATCACAAAAAAACTTTATTTAATTTCAATATAGAGATTCTAAAGTTTTACAATGAATAAAATGTAATTAACGATTACGTTGAAGATAGTGTTGATCGAAGCATAAAGCAGATGAAACAAGCGTCGCGTATGACTAATTTCAGGCGAGCGCTGAGGGTCGTAAACACCGGAGAAATCCAGGATTGCGTCAAGTAATCGGGAAAGTCCCGGTGAGTTCTGGTCAGGTCGCCAACCCATGATGGTGATCAACAGTTGCGCATGCTGCCAAGCGCACACATGACGCAAATGAAGAAAAGTAGGTGCAAGCATGAAAAACAGGCATTCAAGAGCAAGCAGCAAATTGATCACCTTCGGTCTGCTGTTGTGCGGGTTTTTTGCGACAGGCAGCGCCAGCGCGCAGGCCCTTAAATACACCCCTAACAATCCCCATTTTGGCGGTAGCCCGTTCAACGGAGCTGACTTGATGGCCTCCGCCCAGGCACAGCGGCAATACGCAGCACCCAGCACGTCAGGCACCAGCGCGCTGCAGGGCTTTGCCGCTAACCTGGACGCCCGCATCAGTGCCGGGCTCTCGCAGTACATCAGCAACCAGTTGTTTTCGACCAACACCACCGGCGGCGGCAGTGGCAGCGTCATGGTCGGCACCCTGAAAGTTGACTACACCCGTGATAACACCGCCAAAACGGTGTTGGTCACCATGACCGACACCAAAACCGGTGAAACACAAAACGTCAGTTACCCGCTCGGCATCTTTGTGCCGTGATCAGCGCCATGAATACACTTAATTCTGCCCAGCGATGCCCTGACGCGACCTCAGTCGGCGCCTGGCTCTTGTCCACCCGCCGCCTGGCGCTGGCCTTTGTCACGGCGGCCGGCCTGGCTGGCTGCGCCGTCACGCCGCCCATGGTGACACCGCCCACCATGGCCATCACCCCGCTCAGCACGGAACTTGAAGCCCTGCCGCCACCGCGCAGCGAATTCGTGGTGGCCGTCTATGGCTTCAGGGACCTTACCGGCCAAAGAAAACCCAGTGACACCATTGCCGACCTGTCCACCGCCGTCACGCAAGGCGGGGGTGCCCTGCTGGTGGATGCGCTGATGAAAGTGTCCAAGGGCAAGTGGTTTCGCGTGGTCGAACGCGAAGGCCTGCAAAACCTGCTGCAAGAGCGCCAGCTGATCCGCGCCACCCGCGCCGAATACAAAGACACCTCGCCGCTGTCGCCCATGCTCTTTGCCGGCGCCATGCTCGAAGGTGGCATCATCAGTTACGACTCCAACACCCTGACCGGGGGCGCCGGTGTGCGCTTCTTTGGTGTCGGCACCAACAGCGATGTGCGTGTGGACGAAGTTACCGTCAACCTGCGCCTGGTGTCGATCCAGACCGGCCAGATTCTGCGCAGCGTCACTACCAAGAAGTCGATCGTCTCGACGCGCATGCAGGGCAACGTCTACCGCTATGTGGACGACAACTCCAAGATTTTTGAGCTCGAATTCGGCGTGAGCAAAAACGAACCCGCCCAGTACGCCGTGCGTCAGGCCATCCAGAAGGCCGTGTTATCCCTGGTGATGGAAGGCACGGATGCCGGTTTGTGGGAGTTTGCCGACCCCATCCAAGGCTTGATTCTGCGTGAACAGTACAAGCTGTCACGCACCGCTGAACCGAAGGAGCCGAAATCATGAACACGACGCTCCTCGGATTTGTCGAATTTGGATGATGCCAAGGACGTTCAACAACACCATATATTTTTCAAACAGTTTTTCAGGTTTTTTTTAGTGTTTATTGTTTTTTAAGGAGCTCGTCATGAGTAAGCAAGTTCAATTCAAGGTTTCCATCATTGCTGCGACGATTTCGATGATGATGGCAGGCGGGGCGATGGCGGACGCCGGCAATACGTTGGTCGGACCGAATGTGGATACGACAGGTGTCGCGACAGTCAAGATTGACCAGAGTGGTACCGGCAATACCACCAGCGCCACAGGCGCGATCAATGGTGGCGCGTTCATCGTTGACCAGTCGGCTGGTGCCACCACCCTCACGATCCAGCAGGTCGGTACCGACAACACCTTGGGACTGAGTTCCTTCACCAATGCCGTGACCTCGATCCAGGTCTTCCAGGGCGCAGATGCGGTGGAAGGCAACACGGGACACCTTGGCGAAGATGCAACTAAAACAGTTGATTCGAATGCGGCCACGATTGAGATCGGCCAGAGTACAACCAACCGTAATGAAGCCACCGATGTCTTCTTGTCGCAACAAGGCGATTTCAACGTCGCAGGCCTGCATCTCGGTAACACGGCTGGTGTCTTCACCGGCACTCTGAATCTGTTGCAAATTGGCGCTAGCAACATCGCAGCGGTGACGATCAATGGCCAAACGACGACGGACCAAACCTTCAACATCGGACAAAGCGGCCCCAGCAACACACTGGCCCTTGACGTCTTCGGCAATCAAACCGCTGGCATGACCCTCGACTTCGGTGGCGTGACCTTCGGTCAGGCCACGTCCTTGCCTGCGGTGACGAATTCTGTTGGTCTTAACAACGCAAGCACTTATACGTACACCGCGCTGGGTGCCAATGCTGGTCTGAAAACCTTGTTTGACGGATCTTCAACAGGTATCAATGTGCAGGGAACCGATGCATTCAGGATCAAGGCGCTGGGTGGAGCGAACAACGTTCAAGTGGATCTTTCCAATGCAAAAGCGACGGGTAACAAGATTGACGTCAATCTGAATGACGGAGCTAGCAAGTTCGCGGTTTACGGTTTGCGCGGTGCTACTGTTAACTTGGGCGGAGCTGCTGCCTTGAACGTTGAGAACAGCAAAGAACTGGTGGCTTATGCAGATGGCGCTAGTGCTAATCTCAGTGTGAACGGCGTCACGTTCAACGGCAACGGCTACTTCAGCACGGGCGGCACGGGCGGCGAGACACCGCTGAGCGGGGGCTCGATCACCATGAGCGGAGGCACCGTGAACGCTACTGGTCTGTCAGTTCTCCAGTCTGGTGCCGCACACACCTTCTCATCCACCAATGGCAGTTCGTCAGTGGCGACATGGAACGTTGCGCAGACCGGCTCGGTTGTCAGCAGCATTACCGCAAACAACACCGCAGCCGATACAACCGGAAGTTCGTTCGCTTTGACGCAGACATCGGAAACGGCTGGTGGCGCAGATGCGATGACATTGAATAACTCTGGTGCGAACACAGCTTGGACTGCGACCCAAACGGGCGCTGGAGCCAAGACGCTGGTCTTTACGAACAGCACCCCAGGCGCAACAATCAGCGCGACGCAAACCGGCGCTAATACCCAATCTGCAACCGGCATCGATTTTGCAGCTGCATCGGGTACTTTCACGCTGGTTCAGCGGTAATCCGCAAGCGTAACGCCGGGACAGGCAAGTGTTGAACCTGCCTGCTCCCGGTCACTTTTTAATGGCCAAACCATGAGCTCCAACCTATTGTTCAAGTTTGGCTTTGCCTTGCTGGCTACCGCGTCCATCGCCGCAGCCTCTTCGGCTTTTGGTCAATCGATGCTGGACCACCTGGTGGTCAATGCGCCCAGCGCCCCGGTCACGGTCCACATCACCCAGGACGGCGCGGCCAAGCTGGGCGAGACCATCGAGAGCGTCAACCATCCTGTCATCCTGAACAGCACCGGCACCGGCGCGCTGTCGCTCACAGTCGAGCAAGTTGTATCGTCAGGTTCACAGGCGTCACTGATCCAAGCTTACACAACTGGATCAGACGCTACGACGATCAGTGTCACTCAGAAGGCAGCAGGTGATGCCGCTGTCAACGACGTCTGGGCGAAGATTCTGCTGGGTACGCAAGACGTGCCCGCTGCGAAACAAAACGTCACCTTGCTGCAAACCGGCGACAAGGCGCAGGCAACGATCGAATCGGTCGGTGACAACCTGAGCGCTTACATCGTCCAGCAAGGCAGCAGTTCAGGGGTGAGTTCGCTGAACATCGCCAGCAACGGTGCCAACAACACGTACGGCACCGCAGGCTCGCCAATCACGTTGGGCGCACTGAGCACGCTGGCCATTTCAAATACCGGAGCCAGCAACACCTATGCCGTGTCGCTTGCAGCCAGCAGCAGCGCTTCCATCACGAATATAGGCAGCGCCAACACGTACAACATTGAGACGCAGTTGTCCGGTGATTCGTTGTCGCTGGCCGTCAACGGCAGTGGCAATGCGTTCACCTTCGATTTTTCAACCATCGGTACGAACCAATACAAGGCAGTTGCCTGGGGCAGCGTGGAGACCCCGGCCAGTGTGACCAGCGGCAACTTTGTTGCCCAATGTGGTGGAAGCACCTGCTGGGTGACCGATACCAGCAGCAATGGCTATACCGCCGCCAACCTGACTGCTGCTGCCAATGCCAGCGTGACACCGCGATAGTGGCCAATCAACGAGGCACACACATGAACCGACCTCATCTTCTTTCCAGAGCGTGTGCTTTGAACATGAGAAGACGGTCGTCTTGGCTTGCTGCGGCGTTGCCGGACCTGGCGATGCTCTGTACCGCCGCCCTGATCCCGGTCACCAGCGCCCAGTGCGCCGTTGCAATCGCGGGCGGGACGGGGTGGTTCAGTGTGGGGCAGGTCGATGCCGTGCTGCCGCGTGCCACCATGGTGGCACCGCCCCCATCCGACTTGCCTCGCTTCGCCCTGATCGCCACAGCGCTGCCGCAGGCGCTTGGCCTCAAGGCCTTGGAACAGCCGTCCATCGCCGCGCGCCTGGCTTTGCAGGCACCAACGCTGCAGCCGGGCCAGGGGGCCGTGACGACGGACAACAGCTTCGGGACGGCAGTTTGTGATGGCGCTGACAGCCGCGCCGAATGTTTGCTGCGGCAAGATCTGATGCCCGATTGGCGCATGGCGGTAAAAATTGACCCGGTCAGCGGCACCGCGCTGGTCCCCGGTGTCACCTGGAACCCGACACGCACACCCTACAAGCTGGGCGAGGTGCTGACTTACCTGGCCAGTGCTTCGGCCAGTCCGGACCGTTTGTGGCCGACTTTTTCACGCACGGCGGCAAGCCCCACGGCCAGTGATGGCGTCACGCCAAGCGGTTCAAGCATCAGCATCTTATTAAGTCCGACGAGCAGCTTCAACATGATCATGGGGGGCGAATACTACACGGTGACAGTTGACCTGACCAGCGCCACGGAAGCCAGTTATGTGACTGGCCTGACGCTCTCAAGCTACAACACGTCGGTGATGACGACGGCCCCGGGCGGTACCTTGCAACTGAACAATATCACCCTGACCGCAGGTTCACCCGCACTGAAAAACAGCCTGATTTTGTCCAACGCGCTCAACGGATTCATTTCAGTACTGGGCGGTGCCACGGATGGTTCGGGCATCACCAAGGTGGCCACCGTCAGGTCGTTATCGGTGCTGCAAAGCGGTGCGGCGCATGTTGTGTCGCTGGGCCTCAACGGCACGACCGGCACGGTCACCGCTGTGCTTCAAAGCGGCACGGGGGTGAAGACGCTCCAGTTTGACAATTACACGAGCGACATGGTGATGAACGTGAGCCAAACTGGCCACTCTAGCCATGCCGCGACCGGGATTGTGCTTAAGGCAGCACCCGACTCGATTTTTGTACTGAGGCAGCAATGAGAAATGACTCAGCGCTTTGAACTGGTTCTACACATGATGAAATTAATCCAACACCCAGCGCCCGCAGGCGTGGTTTTGCGCTCGGCGCTGGCGGCGCTGCTGCTGGCTACAGCCCTGCCTGCTCTCGCCCAGTTTGAAGTAGAGCCGGAGTCAGCGATGCAAGAGTCGGCCAGCCGCGATCTGATTGCCCATGAGATGTTGACCGCGCTGGTGACCGCATTCCACATGCTTACAGGTGCTGCAGCGCAAGTGCATCATTTTGCGCAGAACAACCAGCCGCCGCAAGCGCCGTCGCAGCTGGGGGTTGAGCAGGTGCGGGTTGATCCAGCCAATGCCGCGCCGCCTAACGCACTGAAATCACTCGACGTACGGCAGGGCGAGGGTGTGGTCGGGCTGCCGCAAGCTGATACCTCGGCCAAATGCGAGGGCGACAACGCCAGTGCTGAATGCATGCTGCCCGGACTAGCCGCTACCGACTGGAAAAATCTGACAGGCGTTGAACTGGACCCCATCAGCGGCGCCCCGTTGATTCCCGGCGTCACCCTGAATCCGACAGGGCACTAGACCCGGTCACGCCCAGGGCGAGTGCCAGCGCTGGTGTTGCCTGTGGCCTCCACCAATGAAGTCGACGGAACTGTAGTAGCTGGCGTCATGAATTTGTCTGACGGTTTCTACAGCCTGCACCAGCTACTTCCAGCTAGGGATAGCCCTGGGCTTGTGCGGCCACTTCTGTGATAGATGATCTGTTGAATTTTCTCAATTCGACGTCAGAATTCTGTAAGATAAGTTAAGGTAAAAGCAAAGTCGCATACTTAATTTGTGTCAAATAATGTTGATTTTTATCAGTAAATTATATTTATTGCGATAAATTGTAATTTGATGTTTGGGGTGATCTAGGTGATTTCTATGTATAAAAAGTGCGCATTGGTTGTCCCGCATGGCACAACGGAGCCTTTGAAAATATTGGCGGTTGATGACGATCTCAGCCTTCTCAAGCTGTACGAAATTATTCTCGGTAGATGGCCAATGTCGCCTTTGGTCACGCTCGCTGAAAACGGCGCTCAGGCCCTGCAGTGCC
>CAJAFJ010000529.1 GCA_903938955.1 uncultured beta proteobacterium
CCCGCTGCTGTCGATGGAGGCAATGAAGATGGAGACCCAGCTCAGCGCTGAGCGCGACGCCACGGTCAAGGCGGTGCATGTGCGGCCGGGGGAGACGGTTAATGCCAAGGACTTGTTGATTGAGTTGAGCTGACCTCGCAGGCGGTGTATAACAGCCCACGGCAATTTTGTTGCCGTGGGCTTTTTCATGGCCTGCGGCCCCACCCACTGAAGCATCTCCATGGATTTCAAACCTCTAGTCACCTTGCTGGCCATCGTCAACCCGCTGGCCATCGTGCCGTTTTTCATCCACTACACGCAGGATTTCACGCATGAACAGCGGCGCCGCACGATTCTGATTTCGGCCTTCAGCGCCTTCGTCGTGATCGCCACCTGCGCCCTGCTGGGCCTGCAAATTCTGGCGTTTTTCGGCATCTCGCTGGCGAGTTTTCAGGTCGGCGGCGGCATGCTGCTGCTGACTTCGGCCTTGGCCATGCTGAACGCACAACCGGCTGAAGCCAAGTCCAACGAAGAAGAAATGCACGACGCCGCCGCCCGCGCCAGCATTGCCGTGGTGCCGCTCACCATCCCCCTGCTGACCGGCCCAGCCACCATGTCGACGGTGGTGATTTATGCCGACAAAGCCAAGACCGTGCTGCAACTGACCACCTTGGTCGGCTATGGCGTGGTCATCGCGCTGGCCACCGCCATCTGCTTCTCGCTGGCGCAGCCGATTGCCAAGTTTCTGGGCAAAACCGGCATCAACGTCATGACACGGTTGATGGGCTTGATTCTGGCGGCGCTGGCAGTCGAGGTGATGTCGGACGGGCTGATCAAACTGTTTCCGGCGCTGGGGCACTAAAGCGCCGCCCGGGCGCGTAGGGGCCGGGCTGTTTACGCCTGCGCCACCACCCGCAGCACGTCCAGCCCATAGGCTTCGAGCTTTTTCGCACCGATGCCGCTGAGGCCTTGCAGGTCGTCCAGCGACTGCGGGGCACGCTCGGCGATGGCGACCAGCGTGGCGTCGTGAAAAATCACATAGGCCGGCAGGTTGTGCTCTTTGGCGACGTCAGCGCGCCAGGTTTTCAGGGCCACATAACGCGCCTGCCCGTCGGCATTGAGTGACGCGGGCGCCTTGGCCACCGCGCCGGAACTGCTGCTGCGTTTGGCTTTACGCTCGGCTGGCGTCGAAACCGACGCGCGCAACTGCACCGGCACCTCGCCCTTGAGCACCGCACGCGAAGCCTCGGTCAGTTGCAGGGTGTTGAAGGCTTGCGCATCCACGGCGACGGCGCCAATGGCGATCAACTGGCGCAGCACGCCGCGCAGTTGCAGATCGCTGAAATCAGCGCCAATGCCAAAAGTGCTGATGGTTTCGTGCCCGCGCTGCAGCACTTTCTCGGTGGCTTTGCCGCGCAAAATATCCATGATGTGCACCGCGCCATAGCTGCCGCCCATTTGGTGCACGCGGTAAATGGTGCTGAGCAGTTTGCGCGCCGCATCGGTGCCGTCCCATACCGCCGGCGGTTGCAGGCAGTTATCGCAATTGCCGCAGGGCTGGCTGGGCTCGCCAAAGTAATGCAGCAGGCGCACGCGGCGGCAATCGGTAGCCTCGCTCAGGCCCAGCAGCGCATCGAGTTTGCCGCGCAGCCCTTGCTTGAATTCTTCACCCGCCGGGCTCTCGTCGATCATGCGACGCTGGTTCACCACGTCTTGCAGGCCGTAGCACATCCAGGCGTCGGCGGCCTCGCCATCGCGCCCGGCGCGGCCGGTTTCCTGGTAGTAGCCTTCGATGTTTTTCGGCATGTCCAGGTGCGCCACAAAGCGCACATCGGGCTTGTCGATGCCCATGCCAAAGGCGACGGTGGCGACCATCACAATGCCCTCGCTGCGCAAAAACTGGTCCTGGTTCGCCTGGCGCACCTTCACATCCAGCCCCGCGTGGTACGGCAGCGCGGCAATGCCTTCGTCGCACAGCGTGCTGGCAATGTCTTCCACCCGCTTGCGCGACTGGCAATACACAATGCCCGCGTCGCCCATGTGTTCGCTGGCGATGAAGCGCAGCAACTGCTGCGTGGCCTGCGTCTTCTCGACGATGGTGTAGCTGATGTTGGGGCGGTCAAAGCTGCTTAAAAACAGGCGCGCGTCCTGCAACTGCAGGCGCTCCACGATGTCGGCGCGGGTCAGCGTGTCGGCGGTGGCGGTGAGCGCAATGCGTGGCACATTGGCATAGCGCTCATGCAACACGGACAGCGCCCGGTATTCGG
>CAJAFJ010000530.1 GCA_903938955.1 uncultured beta proteobacterium
GCTTGATGCGGCCCTTTTCGTCGGTTTCCATGACCTTGACTTTGACTATCTGACCTTCAGTCAGATAGTCAGAGACTTTTTCCACACGCTCATGCGCGATCTGGCTGATGTGCAACAAGCCGTCTTTACCTGGCAACAGATTGATCAGCGCGCCGAAGTCCAGAATTTTGGTGACGGGACCTTCGTAGATCTTGCCGATTTCGACTTCAGCCGTGATCTGCTGAATACGGCGCTTGGCTTCTTCGGCCTTGGCTGGATCAGCGGATGCGATGGTGATGGTGCCGTCTTCGTCGATATTGATCTGAGTGCCGGTTTCTTCGGTCAAGGCACGAATGACCGAGCCGCCCTTGCCGATCACATCACGAATCTTCTCGGGATTGATCTTCATGGTGAACAGGCGAGGCGCAAAGTTGGACACTTCGGTCTTGGCTTCAGCCATGGCTTCCTGCATTTTGCCCAGAATGTGCATGCGCGCTTCTTTGGCCTGAGCCAATGCCACTTGCATGATTTCCTTGGTGATGCCCTGGATTTTGATGTCCATCTGCAGCGCAGTAATACCGTTGGTGGTACCAGCCACTTTAAAGTCCATATCGCCCAGGTGATCTTCGTCACCCAGAATATCGGTCAGCACGGCAAAACGGCCTTCTTCCTTGATCAGGCCCATGGCGATACCAGCCACGTGGGCTTTCATGGGCACGCCAGCGTCCATCAGGGACAGGCAACCGCCGCAGACCGAAGCCATCGACGAGGAACCATTGGATTCGGTGATTTCAGACACCACACGCATGGTGTACGGAAAGTCTTCTTTGCTTGGCAACACGGCCATCAGGGCACGCTTGGCCAAACGACCGTGGCCGATTTCGCGGCGCTTGGGGGTACCCACACGACCGGTTTCGCCGGTGGCGAACGGAGGCATGTTGTAGTGCAGCATAAAGCGGTCTTCGTAATCGCCAGCCAACGCGTCAATGCGTTGTGCATCGCGCTCGGTGCCCAGCGTGGTCACCACCAAAGCCTGGGTTTCGCCACGCGTGAACAAAGCAGAACCGTGGGTGCGGGGCAGCACGCTGTTGCGGATTTCAATGGCGCGCACGGTGCGGGTGTCGCGACCGTCAATACGGGGCTCACCGGCCAGAATCTGGCTGCGAACAATCTTGGCTTCGATGTCGAACAACATGCCTTCAACGGCCACGCTGTCAAATGCAACACCGTCCAACTTCAAATCAGCCATCACGACAGCGTAAGCTTCGCGGCAAGCGCGGGTACGGGCTTGCTTGTTACGGATTTGGTAAGCCGCGGCGAGCTTCTCACCAGCCAATGCGTTGACTTTAGCGATCAGCGGCTCGTTCTTGGCAGGCGCTTTCCAGTCCCACATCGGTTTACCGGCGTCACGCACCAGGTCGTGAATCGCGTTGATGGCGATCACACCTTGCTCGTGACCGAACACCACGGCGCCAAGCATGATTTCTTCGGACAGTTGCTGGGCTTCAGACTCGACCATCAGCACAGCGGCTTCAGTACCGGCCACCACGAGGTCCATGATGGAATCTTTGCGGGCGGTCTGACCGGGGTTGAGCACGTATTCGCCATTGATGTAACCCACGCGCGCAGCGCCGATGGGGCCGCTGAACGGGATACCGCTGACGGACAAAGCCGCGCTGACCGCGATCAAGGCGGCAATATCAGCATCGACTTCAGGGTTCAACGACAGGGTGTGAACCACCACATGCACTTCATTGAAGAAACCTTCTGGAAACAGAGGGCGAATAGGACGGTCGATCAGGCGGCTGGTCAGCGTCTCGAACTCGCTGGGGCGGCCTTCGCGCTTGAAAAAGCTGCCAGGAATCTTGCCTGCAGCGTAGGTTTTTTCAAGGTAATCAACGGTCAAAGGGAAGAAATCCTGACCGGCTTTACCTTCGGTCTTGGCAACGACGGTGGCCAGCACCACGGTGCCATCCATGTCCAGCAAAACGGCACCCGTGGATTGACGGGCGATTTCGCCGGTTTCCATGGTGACGGTGTTTTGACCCCATTGAAAGGTCTTGGTGACTTTATTGAAAATGCTCATTTTTATCTCTTGGTCAATACGGGAGGTGCAGGCCACCTCGCCCAAGCCCGGATTTAGCAACACAGAACACGATGCCATTCCAGGAAAATTCACTTTGAATTCATCTGGAATGACACAGCTTCGCTCCGTTTTTGCCTGCTCCGAAGTAAAAAACGCCTGAGCTAGTAACC
>CAJAFJ010000531.1 GCA_903938955.1 uncultured beta proteobacterium
ATTATGCTCATGTCTGGTTATTCAAAAGAGACTGTCACCAATCGCATAAACCTGCCTTGGCCCTTGCTGGTCAAGCCCTTTCCAAGGGCAGGTTTTCTCGCGGCAATGGATCAAGCGTCCAGATCGACTAGGTTTGCGCTACTGGCGTAACGGGTAAAGTATTTCCAGGGCACTGAAGAAAATAAAATTCGACCGTCATTAGCAATGACCGCTCTCAAAAATTCAACTGAACTTCTTGCCTCTGCGCGAATGTCAATAAACGCTGAAGGCTGTGTGAAAACGTAGCATTAGTAAAACGTCATGCTTGGAGCACGGAAAAGAGAATTGCCTAGAGCCCTGCAAAGTCAGTTTCACTATAGCAATCGCGAATCGAATTGGTAACCGCAAAAAAACGTATCTCTTACTGACTTGGTTGGAACCTTGCTAATACGAAATAATTCGCCCGCTACCGCACCGACATTTCGTCAAAGACACCAAACACCCGGTGAAACTCATCCAGCGAGGTATCGCCATCCAGCAAACGGCGGGTGCAGATGTCGAGCATACCTACATGATTTTCAGGTGACAGGACCCCCTTCAATGCATGGCGGCCAGCACCTGCCGCGATCCATTGCGACACTGCCGTGTCAACCAACAAGATTTCATACGCCGGCACCCGGCCAAAGTAGCCGGAGTCCCGGCAGCGCGGGCAGCCGACCGGACGGTAGAGAGGGCGACCGCCCAAGCTGCTGCGCAGTGATGCTGGTCGCTCGGATTCAGGCGATTCATCCAGCGTGCGGCAATGCACGCACAAACGGCGAATCAGGCGCTGTGTTACCACGCCGATCAAGGACTCGGAAATACTCAGCGGCGTCACCCCCAACGACTGCAAGCGTGCTGGCACGCTGAACACATTGTTCACGTGCAAGGTCGATAGCACCAGATGGCCAGTTTCGGAGGCTCGCATCGCCGCATCAGCCGTTTCGCTGTCCCGAATTTCGCCAATCAGCATGATGTCTGGGTCATGCCGCAAAAAGTGTCGAATCGCCTTGTCAAAGGTGTAACCCGCTTTGCGATTGACTTGCGTCTGGCAGGCTGAGGGCAGGTCGTACTCCACCGGGTCTTCCACCGTCAAAATACTCTTGCCCGACATACCATGCGGCTTCAAACCGGCATACAGGGTGGTGGTTTTTCCGGATCCAGTGGGGCCGGTCATCAGGGCAATGCCATATGGCTGAGTAAAAAAACGGTACAACAGCGGAACATGCTCAGGGTAAAACCCCAAATCTTCCAGTCCACTGATGAAGTTGCCCTTGGACAACAAGCGCATCACCACGCTCTCGCCATGCGGCGTTACCGCCGTAGAAATGCGAATATCGAGGGTGACCCCCGCTGAGTCAAACGAAAAACGCCCATCTTGCGGGCGCAAATTGTCGGCAATATCCATGCCGCCCGCCACCTTGATGGCTGACACCAACCGGGCGAGCGAGCGCGGCATGGCCGCCATGGGAAACAAAACGCCATCAATGCGAAACGCCAGCAGCAAGGACTCGGCATCGGGCACGATATGAATGTCGGTCGCCCGCTCACGCCCGGCTAGGGTGATCAGCGCCTGCATCATGGGCTCGGTGCCCAGGC
>CAJAFJ010000532.1 GCA_903938955.1 uncultured beta proteobacterium
GAGATTGAGTAATGCAGGCATGTTTTTTATATGCCAAATTGGCCTCTAGCCCTCGCAGGATATTCGCAAGCAGCTATATATAAGATAGCGACTAAGCACCCGCCAAGCTCACCGACTGGCGCTTGGCGCCGTCCAAAGTCTGGCCTTGATCGGTCTTCCACTCCAGCCAGCCGTTGGCCGAGCGGCCCATCACCGCAATGGCGGCCATGCTGGGGCTGGCAAACAGATGGTCACGTGTGAAAACGTAGCTGCCGCCGTTTTGTGCCAGAACACCATCTGTCACCAGTTGCTGGCGAAAGCGCTCTTGTGAGGTGCCTTGAATGGACGCAACATTGCCGATGCGAGCGGTCGAGCCTTTGTGAACCACGAAGCCCTCGGAGGTGTATTCACCCACGCCATTGGCCTGCGGCCCTTTGCAGTAAAACAGCTCTGGTGCTTGGGGCTTGCCATCCAACTGCTGCGGTGAGCCGGTCAGCGGCTCAAAAATCGGCTGGCCCAGCGTGGCGACGAGGGTGGCTGCGGTCTCGAAAATTTCGTGGCAATCGGCCTCCAGCGGCGCGGGCGTGTGGGGCCGCGCCCCGGAGTTGCCGTTCTCCAAGCTGTAACGTCCGGCTTGAGTTGCGGCGGCAATCGCAAACCACTCCAGAAATAGCGCGTGCGTTTGCGTTAGGCTGTTGGTGAGCGAAATCACCACCAGCGCCCGGTTCCAGAAGTCCTTGTTCTGGTTGTGCTGTACCAGCCGGGTGCCGACGCAGCCTGACTGACCGATGTACACGCGCGGCAAACCCGCCTCCGACAGCTCACCCAACAAAAAGTACAGGCCCACTTGCTGCGCCTCGGGCAGCTTGAGGAACTCGGCCAACTGGCTGCGTGGCACTTCGATTACGCGAACAATACGCGTCGTGATCTCGGCCACCCGCATGCCGCGCGGGTCGCCAGTGGGGAGGTAGATTTGGATGGTTTGGGGGCGCATGGAATAGTTGTCGCGGTTTGAGTTAATCAGTGATTTCTACTGTTAGCGGCATGTGGTCACTGATGTGCAACCAATGCTTCATGCTACCCACATCAATCTGACATTGAGGGAGTAAGTCTTCAGATGCAAAGACGTAATCCACATGGTATGGCTTGCTGATATTGCGCTGCAGAAATAAGGTTGGCGTGGTCTCCTCGCCCGGTGATTCCACGCGTAATGAGTGGTAGACGCTTTGAATACCGATTTCGAGAAGCTCAGCCACGACGTCAGAATGATTCCACCAACAATCGGACTTATCCCAAATAGCATTGCTGTTGAAGTCGCCGAGTACCAAAGACTTTTGACTTGAGAGTTCCGTTTTGTGTATTTGGAGATATTTCCAAAGCTGGCCGATGTAGTTGAAGGCCTTGTTATCGCCCCCTTTTGTCCAAACACCGAGTAGTGTGTACTTGCTGTTCAGCGTGAAAGGTAAAAATAACTCCAAGTCTTCAGTTTGCCAATGCGTCGCAGGATTTTTTGAACCCATGCCTGCAATATCGAAAGAACCCGACCATTTCGCCTCAGAGACTTTATTGTTTTTTCGGGGAAAGACCCCAATGCCTTTGTTTTTGGACAGACCCTTCCAAAGGTAATTGCCTGCCCAATCTCTGTAGGCAGGGGTGGATTCTGCGGGGTTTTCGCATTCCTGAACGATCAGAACGTCAGCGTCTAGAGCATCCAATTCGGAAACCTTCTTGCGCAGGGCTCCGTTGCAATTCCAGGTGACGATCTTCATCACGTTCGCTTACTTACCCCAAGAGTCCTTCAACCCCACCGCCAA
>CAJAFJ010000533.1 GCA_903938955.1 uncultured beta proteobacterium
CACTTCATCCAGCTTGAAGGGTTTGATGATGGCAGTGACAAGTTTCATAGGTTCTCCTGGGTGTGGAAATGCGCGGTGGTTGTTGGTGAAAGGGGATTCATCAGCAACTCCAGCAAAGTTATCGGACGAACGTTTTAAGCACGCTTCATGCCAATTTGTTTGCCCAAAGGTTAACAACTGTTCGCTATGACGTAAAGGCCTTACGGTAAGATGGCTGTATAAAAAAACAGGTTGCACCTTTTTGGTGCCAGTAAGGTGGGCGCGCAGGGTACTTTCTGCACCCTTTTAGAGAGGAATCGTCATGAGTCTGTCTTTGGTGCAAAGTCGTGCATTACTGGGGCTGGAGGCCGCCGCGGTCACAGTGGAGGTCCATTTGGCCAATGGATTGCCCAGTTTTACCCTGGTTGGCTTAGCCGATGTGGAGGTCAAGGAAGCGCGTGAACGGGTGCGCTGCGCGATTCAAAACTCGGGGCTGGCGTTTCCGCACAACAAGCGCATCACGGTCAATTTGGCGCCGGCCGACTTGCCCAAAGACTCCGGTCGGTTCGATTTGCCAATTGCGCTGGGCATTCTGGCCGCCAGCGGGCAGATTGATGCCGCCAAACTGGCCGGGCATGAGTTTGCCGGTGAGCTGTCGCTGTCTGGCGAGTTGCGCCCGGTGCGCGGTGCCCTGGCCATGAGCCTGGCCCTGCACGCCGGTCGCGTCGTCACCCAGTTGGTGTTGCCGCCTGACAGCGCCGAAGAGGCTGCGTTGGTGCCCGACGCGCAGGTCTACCGCGCCCGGCATTTGCTTGACGTGGTGCAGCACTTTTTGCCCGACGCCGCAGACGCCTTGCCGCCCGAGCCGTCACCCGGCTGGTCGCGCATCAGCAGCGCTGCGCTCGCCACCGAGGTTCATTACCCGGACCTGACTGATGTCAAAGGCCAACTGGGTGCCAAGCGGGCGCTGGAAATTGCCGCTGCCGGTGGCCACAGCTTGTTGCTGATGGGGCCGCCGGGCTCCGGCAAGTCGATGCTGGCGCAGCGTTTTGCAGGTTTGTTGCCCACCATGACGACCGATGAAGCGCTGCAAAGCGCGGCCGTGGCCAGCCTGGGCGGGCGTTTTTCGCTTGACCGCTGGGCCCAGCGTCCCACCTGCAGCCCGCACCACACCGCCAGTGCGGTGGCCTTGGTGGGTGGTGGCTCGCCGCCGCGTCCCGGAGAAATCTCGCTGGCGCACCATGGGGTGCTGTTCCTGGATGAACTACCCGAATTTCCCCGGGCCGCGCTGGAGGCTTTGCGCG
Organism: uncultured beta proteobacterium; assembly: GCA_903938955.1. The sequence continues at coordinate 1,284 of CAJAFJ010000533.1, forward strand.
AGCCGCTGGAGTCGGGCGCCATCACTATTTCACGGGCGGCGCGGCGGGCCGAGTTTCCGGCCCGCTTTCAACTGATCGGGGCCATGAACCCGTGCCCCTGCGGTTATCTGGGCTCGACGCAAAAGGCCTGCCGCTGCACGCCCGATCAGGTGTCGCGCTACCAGGGCAAGCTGAGCGGCCCGTTGGTGGATCGCATTGACTTGCATGTGGACGTCCCGGCGCTGGCCTCGGCCGAGTTGATGCAGGCCCAGGCCGGTGAATCCACCGCCACCATCCGGGCGCGCTGCACGGCGGCGCGGGCGCTGGCGATAGTGCGCCAGGGCAAGCCCAACCAGGCCCTGCAGGGGCAGGACATCGACACCCATGTGCTGCTGGACGACGCTGCCGCCAAGTTCCTGAATGTGGCCGCCACGCGCCTCGGCTGGTCGGCCCGCAGCACGCACCGGGCGCTGAAAGTGGCGCGCACCATTGCCGATCTGGCGGGCTCGCCTGCGACACAAGTGGCGCATGTGGCCGAGGCCATGCAATACCGGCGGGCGCTGCACATGTAGGGTTGGCCGCTTGGGGCCGCTACGCCAGCAAGGCGTTCACGCTCTGGGGGCGACCCAGTAAAAATCCCTGAATCAGGTGGCAGCCAAACTGCTGCAACACCAGCAGCTGCGCATCGGTCTCCACGCCCTCGGCAATGACCTGCAGGTGCATGTGGCGGCCGAGGTCGAGGATGGTGCGCACAATCGCCGCATCCCCGCGGTCGTGCGGCAAACCGTTGACAAACGAGCGGTCAATTTTCAGGGACGAGATCGGCAGCGTCTTCATGCGCGAGAGCGATGAATGGCCCATGCCAAAGTCATCCAGGCTGATCTTGAAGCCCTGCTGGCGCAGCGCGGCCATGACCGGCAGCACCTTGTCGGGCTGCTTCATGACCAGGCCTTCGGTTAGCTCCAGACACAGGTGGCGCGGTGCCACGCCGCAGGCCTCCACCACCGCCATCAGTTCCGCCGGCAGGCTGGCATTGACAAACTCGGGGGCGGCCATGTTGACGTTGACTTGCAGGCCCGCAAAACCACTGCGTTGCAGCAGCGCCAGGTCCTGGCAGGCTTGGCGCACCACCCAGCGGCCGATTTGCACGATCAGCCGGCTTTGCTCCGCGACTGGAATAAACAGGTCGGGGCGCACCACTTCGCCGCTGGGTTTGCGCCAGCGAATCAGCGCCTCGATCGCCATCATCCGGTGCGCGTCACCGCCAAAAATGGGCTGGTATTCCAGAAAGAACTCATGGTTGACCAAGGCGTGGTGCAGCTCGGCTTCCAGCGTCAGTTGATGCGCCAGTTCAGAGCGCTGCTCAACCCGGGTTTCCGGCGTGATGCCGGAGAAAAAACTCAGGCCATTGCGGCCGATATTTTTGCGCCGGTACATGGCGGCATCGGCATTGCGCATCAGCTCCGAGCCGGTCCAGCCGTTGTCCGGAAACACGCTGACCCCGATGCTGGCCGACACCATCAACTCCTGGTCGTCAAACAAAACGGGTGAGCGCGCGGCCAACAACACCAATTCGCCGACGCTCTGCAGTTGCTCGACGGAGCGGTCTGGTGCCATCAGAATGGCGAATTCATCACCGCCGAGGCGCCCCACGTCACAGCCGGGTAACTCCAGTTTCTGCAAACGCTGGGCAAATTCACGCAGCACCTGGTTGCCCGCCGCGTGGCCGAAGGCATCGTTGATGAGCTTGAAGCGGTCCAGGTCAATGTTCAGCACTGCAAAGGTGGCGCCCGAGGCCGTGGCGTTCAGGCAGGCCCGGTCCAGCAGGTTGTGAAAATGCTGGCGGTTGGCCAGCCCGGTCAGGTCGTCAACCTGCGCCAGTTGCCGGATCAGCTCCTGCTGTTCAATGCGCTGCACGGTTTGGGCAATCAGGGCGCCAATCGTCAAGGCCAGGCTGGGCAATTGCGCCTCGCGCTGGCGCGACACGCTGCTGTAAAACTCCAGCACGCCATGGCTGCGGCGCCGTCCGTCCGCCGTCGTCTCCGACACGGGGAAGGCGTAGCCGGACTGCAAGCCGCAGTCATGGGCGCTTTGGCGGCGCAAAAAATCACCGTCATTCACCATGTCATCCACCCAGGCTGGTTGCATGGAACTCCAGACCGTGCCGACCAGCCCTTCGCCCGATGACATGCGCAGCGTGGACGTTTGCTGGATAAAGGACGCCAGCGGATAGGCCGGTTTGTGCCAGTAATGGGTGCAGGCCAACCGGTGCTTGCCCATCTGCTCCTGCGTCGGGGACCAGTAGGCCCCGCACTCCCAGCCCAGGTTGTCGCACACCAGCTGAATCACTTTGGTCACGGCTTCGCCAAGCGTCGGCGTGCCAATCAAGAACTGGGTCGACTCGAAGCAAAAACGCTCGCGCATCGCCGCCAGCCGCGACGATGTGACATCGACCACAATGCCGCTGGCCACGCCCGGCATGGACGGGCCGTGTGGCGACGACACGAGGCGCAGCCAGCGCAAGCCGTCCAGTTCATTGATGATGCGAAATTCGCGCTCAGTCGTTTGACCCGGCTCGTGCAGCGTCGCCAGGTTGGCCATCAGTGGCCGAGCATCTTCGGGCACGACTTGCGCAAAGCAGTGGCTTGCCGAGGTGTGGCGCCCCGGGTGGGCGTCAAGCAAGCGGGCCGCACCCGTTGACAAGACCCATTGGCCGCTCTGTGCGTGGCACCACCAGCGGCCAAACAGGCCCATTTTTTCCGCGACGTCTGGCAAAAATGCCTGCGCCAGCGCGGGGGCGAGCGAGTGAATCAGGTTCGTGTCATCGGTGGCTGCCGGACTATCGCGGCGCAGCAAGGCATGTTCACGCATGGAGGACTATCGATCGTTCGAGTGGAGATGAATAAGCCTGTGCAATATTGGTGCCAAGTCTCCAAGCGCGCACGCGGGCGTGCCCCCTCAGCCGCGGGTGTCAACGGTGGTGCACTGTATTGGGGTGCAGGCAGGTCGCCCGTCAACCGACACGGGAATTCGCGCGTGGTGTGGGCGCTTGTTGCCCCACCCGCTGTGTGTTTTGCCGGAATTTACTTGGCGTTGGCCGTGGGCGCGACTGCCGCAGGGGCGGACGCCGCGGTGGCCGGGGCTGCCAGGCGGGGCGCTTCTTTGAGCTGGGTTTTGAAGCGCATCAGGGCGGTGACCATGATCAGCAAGGTCACCACAAGAATGATCAGCCCGATCCACAGGGGTTTGCGGGCGGTGGATTTGGGCGGTTGAAGGGATGAGTTCATATGCTATTTCTCGACAAAGACCCGTCACGGGTCTGCTCAACAAAGCGGCCCGGGGGCCGCCGTGCATTACAAGTTGGGCGCCAGCAGGCGTTGTAGTGCCTGCGGGTCCAGGTTGCGGCGCGCGGCCAGGTCCTTGAGTTGATCCGCGCCAATTTTACCGACGCTGAAATAGGTGCTGTCCGGGTGGCCCAGGTAAAAGCCGCTGACGCTGGCCGCTGGCGACATGGCCAGACTTTCGGTCAGGGTCATGCCGATTTCTTCACATTGGAGCAAGGCGAACATGTCTTTCTTGGCGCTATGGTCCGGGCACGCTGGGTAGCCGGGGGCCGGGCGAATGCCGCGGTAGCGTTCGCTGATCAAGGCATCCAGATCCAAGGTCCCAAGAGCCTCCTGAGGCGCATAACCCCACCAATCGGTGCGCATCTTGAAGTGCAGGCATTCGGCAA
>CAJAFJ010000534.1 GCA_903938955.1 uncultured beta proteobacterium
AGTTTTTTACAATAAAAAACAAATTAAGCGGCGTGAATGCCCCTGAAACTATTTCCTGATCGGGCAGAGTAATGATTGCCGACATTTCATCGGCAATTAGCTTGCATATCAATGCTCTGTTAATTGACGCCATTTGCGTTTTAATATCGGCGAGTCGAACGCCACACGAGCATGTTTCAGATGAGGTAGATCTCCAGCTGAGAAGTCGATCACAGCCACTGCAGATGCCAACCAGATAGCAGCCATGATCGTGACATACGTCATAGTCCCGCAACTCCCAGCAGCATATTGATACTCCATTTCTTGCAAGGCACATCGGGCAGATCATCCTTCGTTGCATTCGGACTCGATTAGTCGGAAGAACACAGCTGCCAAACAGCACGCCCGAATGCCCATCGTTATGGATTTGCGTGTGGGAACCATGCAGCCTTAGAAGGGTGTCATTGCATCCAGTCAGCGTGACGATTTTTTGAATTGCATTTGTTGTGGCCTGTAGTGACACCAGCATAGGTTTCAACAACGATGATGACCCGTTGTAGCTTGAGACCCGCGAAACGTACCCACGCAGACTTTCGTTTTGTACATGCTTTGGCCGAATTAGCAATCGGGTAGGCCTTGATGCAATATGGATCATGTTGTCGTCCTTTTGCCAGCCACGACTCGACACACTGCCTTTTGGCATCTCTGTGCGGAGGTGTACTGCTCGATGTCATCCCACATGTCAAAGGGCTCCAGTGTTCTATTCAATAGACGCAAGGTAGCCCCTTTTGAGAAGGGATTCAGATGGTCGGGTGCATCCAGCCAGATAGTACGTTTAAACGCCGCTTCAAAATCTTGCTGCGTCAGTGGCTCGCCAGAGTCGGGGCTAGTTCTCGATACGGCGTCGTCAATAATTTTGACGACAAAGTCCAATAGGCCGTGACTTGCAAAATAGAAACGCTGTGCCATATTGGATTCAGACAGGTCGGTGCAAGGCACAGGCAGACGCGATTGAATGCCTCTGAGGACACCGCGAAACTCAAGTCGCTCATCTTGATTGTCAAATCCAAATGGCGGCATATAGAGTGGGGCGCCGAACCTGCGCCGGAGTTGGAGGTTTGCATTGACCACCGCGATGGAGCGCGGCAGTCCGGCAAGAATGACTGGGATCCCAACCATGTTGATTAAATTTTTTAACCAATCCGACACCCGCCTGGATTCAGCAGCCCGCTGGCCGTCATAAAAATGCTGAAACTCATCGATGAACAGCAACTCAACGTCGCATTCTTTGAAAAAATGGACGATCCGATTGGTCTTGGCACTGGCGGTTCCCTTGGCTGCCGCAGGGTCACCCATCGCGACCAGGACTGCCTCTGCCAGGGTTTTAACGGTTGGCGATTCTGGTGTGCCAACACGCAAAACGGGAATTCGAGTCCCCCTTTTCGACTCGGTACGTGGGAATCTTTCTTCGTAGTACTTAAGCGCAGTAGATTTCCCGGTTCCCGACTGGGCGACGAGTAGCATGCTGTCAGCCACTCCCGCCTCCTTTCCTCGTTCATGCAGTCGTGCAATCTCCCGGATGGTTAAGGTGAACTTAGGATGTTCGATGATTTTATTTTGCAAGGTGAAAGTGGAATGGCTTCTGGACGAAGCTGATGCTGCGGCGTCCGACAGTCCGAGGGTCAACATTTCATGCATGCGGTTTTGTATCGTCATACCGATTTCTCCAACATTCTGGACGACATATTGAACTCGGGTAACGTGTCGTCGTGTCCGGTTTCGAGTTGGATGGACGGCCTTGGCGCGGGGTCAACCGGGGTTCTAGCGGTCTGAAGTTCATCCTGTGCTTTGCCGTGGATGACTTGCTCACTGTCAGTTAGCGTCAATGTGGCGACTTTCTTTCTCGTCGCTACTTTCTTGGCCCGGATCGCTTCGTCCACGATGGCTTGGATTTCAGCTTTCACACTGAAGAGTTGCGCGCGAGTCCATGCATCGGTAAAGCGTCTTCGCGTTTCGGCGCATACGAGCTGGTGGACATGTCGATTGACGCCACAGGCATAGTCTTGGTCTACAGCGGGGACGTCGATGAACTCTTTGAGGTCGGGGTGGAAGACGGCGATGTAGCCAACGTCATGTTCAAAGGCTCGCAGCTGCAACTTGCGAGTTCCCTCAACCTTGAGGTTGAGGGTCTGGAGTAAGGTTGAGTTGTAGAACAGCTTGTCGTGTTCCAGGCCGTAGTGGAACAGTGTGCGTGTGTCGTCGATTCCAACGATGGTCTCCAGCTGGCGCGGAAAAGCAGGTAATTCAATGACCGTGCTTTTTTCACTCTCTTGCCAGACCTCAAGGGGCGTTCGTCCTTTTAAGCCTCGGTGCGGTTGTTTGTGATATTGATCGACGATCCATTTCACCAAGACGTGGGTGAGAACCTCGATGTCAATGGCGGCATGCGCCTCTGAATCGTAATCACCGCGCTGTTGAACGTTGGAAAAGGTAGTGCCAGGCAAGGTATGAATCAGCCCACGATTGACCGTGCCAATGGCTCTTTCAACAGCGCCTTTCATTTCAGGGTGGGCAACTCCGCAGTAATGGAGGTTGATGCCCATCTCCAGGCAGACCGATTCGACAGTGTCACCATGCAGCTCCATGCCATTGTCGGTGGCAATGGTGTCGGGCAGACCACGAACTGGCCACGGGCCGCTGACGTCCGGAAATCGCGCCAGTAGGGCGTCTTTGGGCATGATCATCATGCGCATGGCATACAGCACTGACGTCTGCGATGGTGTGTGGAAGCTGATGTAAAACCCCACGATCATTCGACTGTATCTATCGATCGCAAGCGTGATCCACGGTCGACCCAAGATGAGCCGGGTGAGCGTGCAGATGATCATGACATCACAGGGTGTGTGGTCGAGCTCAATGCGCTCCAGAATTCTGCTTACCTTGACACTACCGACTGCGCTGCGCAGTTCCTTGGCGGTGGCGGTCCTGCCCGCACGGGCGTTTGAAACTACCTGGTAATAGAGTTGATTCAGCCAACGGTAGACGCTGGCTTGGCTGGGTGTGCTGACATGTTGATCGTCAGAAACAGTTTGATTGAACCGCGCCACTTTTCTCTCGACCGATTCAACAACTGCCATTCCTGGCTTTTTCTGGGGGGTCAGGAAAACTTCTGCGACCGCCTCTTCAAAGATGCTGCGTTGCGTCGCATCCGTGCGACGGCCTGCGCGGTGGTGCTTAGGGCGAAGCTTGGTGACGCATTGGGTGGGCGAATATTGTCGCCACCATCGCCATACTGAAGCGGGTGACGGTGGGTCGACATCGTTCAGCTCCTGCGCAATGACACTGATTTTTGGTTCGAGTTTGTCGGGGGATGACACCATTGACGCCTGCTCTTGATCGAACAGCTTCTTGATCCCCTTGATGTATTGCATGCGACGAATGGCAAAGAGCTGGTCTTCTGCCGACAAGGTCTTCAGATCCACGGGGGTGGTATAGAAAAAGACATTACTTGACCCGCCCAGGCTTTCCTCGTCAATCTGCCACTCGCCCGTGCTCCAGCGTGTATGCATTTGTACTTCGGTCAAACTACAGGGTTCGCCCGCCTCGTCCTCGAGCTGAAAACTGCCATTCGCCAAGCGACGAAGCAGGGTGAAAACCTGGGTCTTTTGGAAAAAACGCAGTCCTTTCTTAAATGCGAAACGAACCATGGGGGCCTCCGTGAGCTCTTGTTGACCACACATCGCTGTCATTCGACAACGGCCTCTCGAGATCAATCTGCAAGTGGCTGGACTGCACGAGACGCAACACTTGGTGAATACCCAGTAATTGAAGGGCGAGATCCGCCAGTTTCCAAAGGGGGCCACCCGACAGCGTCTTGGCCAATTCTGAACTTGGCATCTTTTGTGCCGCGCGTTTACTGCTCACATGGAGCCTTTGCAAATTCGTTAGCAACGGTTGGCGCCGAATGTCTTCCTCGGTCATGACGCGGAATCGGCGGCCTTGCTCTTCAAACCGTTTGGCAACCGCCTGCAGCTTGTCGCGCACGACCGTGGTTGCTAAGACGCGCGACGGCTTGACTTCCACGTACAGATCTTCGCCGTCCCGGAAAGTCAATCTGAAATCTGGAAAGTACCGGTGTTGTTCCCCGTGTTTGTCGTAATAAATTTCGATCGAGGGCTGTTCTTGGTAGGACACCACCAACGGGTGGTATTCAAAATGGAAGATGGCATCCCGCTCCAGCATGGATTCCCAATGCACCATGCGATTGAGTTTGAGGGACGGAAACTTGCCCCGAAAGCGCTTGCCGCTGCGCGTTACAACTTTTCTGACTCTCATGTAATTCACCTGTTTATTTGCGCGCACAGGGCGTGAGTCATCCTCAGCCTGTTCGCCATTTGATTTATTAACTGGGTATTGCCGATTTTTGGGCGTTTGAACACCCATCGCCCGAATTGAGTCAGGCGATCAGAGATGAAAATTGGTGGGGAGTGTCTTGACCAAGTAATCGCGTTGCGCGATACTGAAAATCTCACTGATCAGCATCGATCGCTCCGGCGATTACGTAGACGGGACAAGCCGCAGGGTTTGTCCCGTTTTACATTGGTGCCTCCTGTTTACTGCGTCGTCGTAGGCGGGTTGGCTGGTAGCGGGGGCGCTCTGCTACCTGATTCTCTACCTTGAGCATCAAATGCATGGCATCTAGCACGGCCGGATGAAGCCGCTCAATCTTGTCCCACAGATCGCTGCAGAACCTATACGTTTCTGTGGACACTTCTTGCGGAAGAACATAGCGTCTTTTTGATGCCTTCAGAGCCAGCTCCAATCCCTG
>CAJAFJ010000535.1 GCA_903938955.1 uncultured beta proteobacterium
GTGGCGGTGCTGGTCGTGACCGCAGGTGACCAGCGGGTGGACGAGACCAAGGTGGCTGCGCTGGTGGGGCCGCTGGGCCGCGCCGACGCGGCGTTTGTCAAAGCCAACACCGGCTTCTCGATTGGCGGCGTGGCGCCGCTGGCCCATGCGCAGCCATCGGTCACGCTGATTGACCAGACCTTGTTTCGCTTTGACGCGATCTGGGCCGCCGCGGGTCACCCGCACAGCGTGTTCCAGCTGAGCCCGCAACAACTCGCCCAGTTAACGGCGGCGCCGGTGGTGGATGTCGCGCAAGCGCCTGTCAATGCGCCTGCACTCATCGCGGCGCGCGCCCTGCTGGTCAAGGCGACGGTCGACACGGTGCCTTCGCCCTGTATTTCGGTGTGCCGCATGAACAAGGCGACCGATTGGTGCGACGGTTGCTTTCGGACGATTGACGAGATTCGCCAGTGGAGCAAGTCAGATGACACAGCCAAGCGTGCGCTGTGGCTGCATATTGAGCAGCGCGCTGCGGCGAGCGTGGCATGAAGCACATCACTTTTTACTTCGATGTCATCTCGCCTTACGCCTACCTGGCGTTCGAGCAGCTGCCGGTCGCCCTGATGGGCCACAGTTACAGCGTGACCTACAAGCCCATCGTGTTTGCCGCGTTGCTCAAGCACCACGGCCAGCTGGGCCCGGCCGAGATCGCGCCCAAGCGCGACTGGACCTACCGCCAGGTGCTGTGGCAGGCGCGTGAGGTGGGGGTTGACCTGCAATTGCCAGCCAGCCATCCGTTCAACCCGCTGGCGCTGTTGCGCCTCGCTGTCGCCACGCAAGACCAGGGCACGCCCAACCGCTATGTCTGCGAAACCCTGTTTCGCCACGTCTGGCAAGGCGGCGCCCCGGCGGATGACGCGGCGCGTCTTGAGGCCTTGACGGCGCAACTCAAGCCCGCCCGCCAAGTGCAAGACGCCACGGTCAAAGCCCAGCTCAAGGTCCACACCGACTAAGCGCTGGCGCTTGGCGTCTTTGGCGTGCCGACGTTGGTGGTTGACGGCAAGTTGTTTTGGGGCTTGGATGCGCTGCCGATGCTGGCCGCCTACTTGGCGGGCGACCCCTGGTTTGAGGCGCCGTGGGACGCGGTTGCAAGCGTGGCGCAAGGCATCAAGCGTTGAATCGAGAGGCTTGTTAACCGGTCCGCTGTATGCCCAATGCCTTTAATTTTTCTGCCTCCCCCTTTGACTGCCTGAGCCCTGACGAGCAACGACTGGTTCGCTACAACGTCGATGTCGCCTATTTCCGCGAAGGCGAGACGATTCTGGATATTGGCATCACGCCCACCCACCTGTTTGTCATCATCAAGGGCTTTGTGACCCCAGCTCGACGAGAGCGAAGTGGTCACCACCTACGGACCGGACGACTGTTTTGATGGCCGGGGGCTGGTGGCTGGCAAGGTCAGCAGCCGTTTTGTCGCAGCCGAAGAGGTGGTGGCCTACCAGTTGACGCACCAGGCCGTCAGCGACCTGATCGCCGCCAACGCCACCTTTGGTGCGCTGCTGTTTTCTGACCTGGGCAACAAACTCAGTGTCTTATCGGACCGAAAAAACCTGAACGAGCAGCAATCGCTGACCTTGTGTCGGGTCGAAGAAGCCTTTGTGCGGACCGCCCACTTTGTTGCCTATGAGACCGACGTGCTCTCGGTGGTCAAGCTGTTCAAGGCCGAACGGACCTCGGCCGTGCTGGTGCGCGACACGCGGGCCGAGCCGGCACGCGTGGGCATCTTCACCGCCTCCACGCTGCAGCGCGCCATTCTGGATGGCCGTCCGCTGGACCAGTTGATGGCCGGTGAACTGGCCAACTATTCACTGATTGAAGTCAGCTCCAAAGACCAGCTGGGCGACGTGATGGACGTCATGCTGCGCCACCGCATTCGCCGCGTACTGGTGGTGGACGACGGACAGATCAAGGGCCTGCTGGAGGCGCTGGACCTGTTCAGCTTCCTCTCCAACCAGTCGCATCTGATCACGCTGCACATTGAAGAGGCCAAAGACCTGCCCGCGCTGAGCCTGGCCGCCGCCCAGATCACCCGCATGATCACCACGCTGTACCGCAGCGGCTCGCGCATCCACCTGATCGCCCGCTTGGTGCAGCAACTCAATGCGCGCCTGTTTGAGCGTGCCTGGACCCTGATCGCCCCGCCCGAACTGGTGGCCCGGAGCTGCCTGTTTGTGATGGGCAGTGAGGGCCGCGGCGAGCAATTGCTCAAGACCGATCAGGACAACGGCTTGATTCTTCAGGACGACTATGAGCCGCCGGCCAATCTGGCGGAGATTTGCGCCGCATTTTCACAGGCGCTGAGCAGTTTTGGCTACCCGGAATGCCCGGGCCACATCATGGTCAGCAACCCCGAGTGGCGCAAAAATGCCAGCGAATTTGGCCAGATGACCCGGCAGTGGCTGATCATGCCCGGGGCCGACAGTTTGATGAACCTGGCCATCTTCATGGACGCCCACACCGTCTGCGGCGATGCCCGGCTGCTGGAGTCCGTGCAGGCCGGCATGATGACGTTGGCCACCGGCAACGACGTCATGATGAGCCGGTTTGCGGCGGCCATTGACTCTTTTGGCAACAGCAGTGGCTGGTGGAACCGCCTGCTCGGCAAGGGCGATGCGGATGAACAGCTGAACCTTAAAAAGGAAGGCATTTTTCCGCTGGTGCATGGCATACGTGCCCTGGCGCTGGCTAACCGGGTGGCCGTCACTAACACCACCGGGCGCATCACGGCGCTGGTGGCCGCGGGCAAGCTGGAGGATGACATGGGCACCGACCTGGCCGACAGCCTGCACTTCTTCATGGGGCTCAAGCTCAAAGCCGGGCTGATGGAATTGGACATGGGCAAGCCTGTGTCCGGCGCCATCAACGTGGCGCGGCTCAGCAGCCTGGACCGTGACCTGCTCAAAGACACCTTGAATGTGGTCAAGCGCTTCAAGGTCTTGCTGCGCCACCGCTTCCACCTGGAAGCCGTCGCGTGATGGCCGGCTTGCCCACGACGGGCTGGCTGGGTCAACTACGGCGGGCATGGCGACTGCGCCGCCTGCGTGACCCGTCGTTTCGCTTTATGTTCGAGGCGCCGCCCGAGAATGAATGGGTCGCGCTGGACTGTGAAACCACCGGCCTGAACACCCGCACTGACGAGATCATCTCGATTGGTGCCGTGCGCATTGTGGGCAACCGCATCATGACCAGCGAACGGTTTGAAGTGCTGGTGCGCCCGGAGCGCGGTATTTCGCCTGAGAGCGTGCGCGTGCACCGGCTGCGCGAACGCGATGTGGCGCAGGGCCTGCCGATTGACGTGGCCATGAAGCAGCTGATGCACTTCATCGGCAGCCGGCCCATCGTCGGTTATTTTTTGCAGTTTGACCTGACCATGCTGAACCGCGCCATCCGGCCGATCCTGGGGCAGGGTCTGCCGCAGCCGCGGATTGAGGTCTCATCGCTTTACTACGACTACAAGTACAAGCAACTGGACCGCATTCGCCATCTCGACAACGACGATATTGACCTGCGCTTTGCCACCCTGATGACCGACCTGGACCTGCCCCAGCGCGAAGCGCACGATGCGCTGAACGATGCGGTAATGGCTGCGCTGGCCTTCATCAAGCTGCGCCAGTTACGCGGAGAATAAAACCGGGCCGGACGGCAGACGTAAAAAAACCGGGCATGACCCGGTTTTTTTATGAGAGGAGCGGGCCATGAGCCCGCTTTTCTTTTGAGGCTTAGTGGCCAGAGGCGCTGGAAGCTCCGTAGCCGGTTTCCGAACGCACTTTTTGCGCTGGGTAAGCGGCACGTTCTTTGGCTGCGTTCGGGCTGCGATCGAGCATGGAGAACAACCAGATGCCCACAAAACCAATGGTCATGGAGAACA
>CAJAFJ010000536.1 GCA_903938955.1 uncultured beta proteobacterium
CGCACCCAAGGTGCTGGCTGGCCTGTTCAAAATCGTCGAAACGCTGTTTGAGGTAAGCATCAAACCCGACAGCGCCCCCGTATGGCACCCCAGCGTCGAGTTTTACCGCCTGGAGCGGGCGGGCCAATTGGTGGGCCAGTTTTACCTCGACCCGTCTGCCCGCAAAGGCAAACGCGGCGGCGCCTGGATGGACGATGTGCGCGGCCGCTGGATGCGCCCGGACACACATCAACTGCAAACGCCGGTCGCCCATCTGGTGTGCAACTTTGCCGAAGGCGTGGACGGCAAACCGGCCCTGCTCACGCACGACGACGTGACCACCCTGTTTCATGAATTCGGCCATGGCCTGCACCACTTGCTGACGCAGGTCAACGAGCGCGATGTCTCCGGTATCAGCGGCGTGGAATGGGATGCGGTGGAGTTGCCCAGCCAGTTCATGGAAAATTTTTGCTGGGAGTGGGATGTTCTCAAGAACATGACCGCCCACGTCGACACCGGGGCGGCGCTGCCGCGCGAACTGTTCGACAAGATGCTGGCGGCCAAAAATTTCCAGAGTGGCATGCAAACCCTGCGACAAATCGAGTTTTCGCTGTTTGACATGCTGCTGCACACCGCCCATGACCCTGCGCTGGACTTGATGCCCTTGCTGGCCCAGGTGCGCGCGGAAGTGTCGGTGCTGCAGCCCCCGGCCTGGAGCCGCACCGCCCACACTTTCAGCCACATTTTTGCCGGCGGCTATGCGGCGGGCTATTACAGCTACAAATGGGCCGAGGTGTTAAGCGCCGATGCCTACGCCGCTTTTGAAGAAACGGCCGCAGCCGATGGCTTGCCAAATGCCGAAACCGGTAGAAAATACCGACAAGCCATTCTGGAAGCTGGTGGCAGCCGCCCGGCCATTGACTCGTTCAAAGCGTTTCGCGGACGCGAGCCCAATCTGGACGCCCTGCTTCGCCACCAAGGCATGGCTGACAAAACCTAAAGGACGCATCCCATGACAAACAGCAAGCTCAACACCCACCTGAAAAGCCTGACGGCTTGCGCCCTGCTGGGGGGGCTTGCGTTACTGGTTGGGCAGGTTCAGGCGCAAACGATTTTTCGCTTGGTCGGCCCGGATGGAAAAGTCACCTATTCCGACAAAGCCCCCGCAGCGTCTGACAAGGTCACCGCCACCAGCGCCAACGGCAGACCCTTGGCCAATAGCGGCGCCACACTGCCCTTCGAGTTGCGGCAGGTCGCGGGCAAGTACCCGGTGACCTTGTACACCGCCAACAATTGCGTGCCCTGCGGCTCGGGGCGGGCACTGCTCAGCAGCCGGGGCATTCCGTTTACCGAAAAAACCGTGACCACGGCTGACGATGCCCAAGCCTTGCAACGCCTTAGCAGCGACAGCTCATTACCGTTCTTGACCATTGGCAGCCAGCAGATCAAGGGATTTTCTGACTCGGAGTGGACGCAGTTTCTGGATGCCGCAGGCTACCCAAAAACGTCGGTACTGCCGGGCAACTACCGCAATGCGGCAGCCTCGCCCTTGGTTGAGGTGCAAAAACCAACGACTGCAGCCAAGCCGGAAGAAAAACAGAACCAGTCAGCGCCTGTCGCCCTGCCGCCGGTGGACAACAAGGCCAACCCGGCCGGCATCACGTTCTAATTCCATTTCCAGATCAATACGATATGTTGTTGCTTCGCCTTGCCGTGCTGAAGCACTGTCTGCGGCTTCGCGCCTAATCTCCTATTGATCTGAAAACGGAATAACGCTTCAGAACGACAACGTTTTAACGCCGGTGGCGGTGCCCAGCAAGCAGACCTGGGCTTTTTGATGGGCAAACACGCCTACCGTCACCACGCCGGGCCACTGGCTGACCTGGGTCTCAAACGTCAGTGGGTCGGCAATCTGCAAGCCCAGCACATCCACAATGATCTGACCGTTGTCGGTGATGAGCGGCTGGCCGTCTTTCAGACGAATCTGCGCCGTACCACCCATGGCTGCAAACTGCTGCATCACGCGCTTGGCCGCCATCGGAATCACCTCGACGGGCAGCGGAAATTTACCCAGGGTTTCGACCAGCTTTGACTCGTCCGCGATGCAGACAAACATCTTGGACTGCGCCGCCACAATCTTTTCACGCGTGAGCGCGGCGCCGCCGCCTTTGACCATATGGCCCTGGCCGTCGATCTCGTCGGCACCGTCGATGTAAACCGACAACTCGGCCACGTCATTGGAATCAAACACCGGAATGCCCAGTGCCTTCAAACGCTCGGTGCTGGCGACCGAGCTGGAGACGGCGCCCTTGATCTGGTCCTTCATGGAGGCCAGTGCATCAATGAATTTATTGACGGTGGAGCCGGTGCCGACACCGACGATGTCACCCGGCACCACATAAGCCAGCGCCGCTTGGCCCACCAGGGTTTTGAGTTCATCTTGAGAAAGGACGGGAGCGGTTTGGGAAGTGAAGTTGGTCATCTGAGAAAATCGGGTGAGTTACAAGAAATTTCAGGAATTATCCAATGTCTCTCATCCCTTACGCCCTCGCCCGCCCTTTTATCTTCAGCATGGATGCAGAAACGGCCCACGAAGTCACCATGAATGCCCTGGCCCGGGTCCAGGGCACGCCTTTGCAACTGGCTTATTGCGAGGGTCGGGTAGAAGATCCCATCACACTGGCGGGCCTGACGTTTCCCAACCGGATGGGGCTGGCGGCGGGTCTGGACAAAAATGCCAAGTGCATTGACGGCCTGGGCGCCATGGGCTTTGGATTTATTGAGGTCGGCACCGTCACCCCGCTGGCGCAACCGGGCAACCCCAAGCCACGCATGTTTCGCCTGCCCAAGGCCAATGCGCTGATCAACCGGCTCGGCTTCAACAACGAAGGGCTGGAGGCGTTCATTACCAACGTCAAACGTTCCACGCTGTACCAGCAACGCGCCACGTTAGCCGAAGGCAAAAAACTGCCGATGTTGCTGGGCCTGAACATTGGCAAGAACGCCGCCACACCGATTGAAAATGCCACCGATGATTATTTGATTTGCCTGGACGGCGTCTACCCGTATGCCGATTACGTCACCATCAATATCTCCAGCCCCAACACCAAAAACCTGCGCGCCTTGCAAAGCGACGAGGCGCTGGATGGCCTGCTGGGCGCAATTGCCCAACGCCGCGAAGTGCTGGCCGCACGCCATGGCAAGCGCACCCCGCTGTTCGTCAAAATTGCCCCCGATCTGGACGAGGCGCAAGTAGCGGTGATTGCCGCCACGCTGAAACGCCACGGCATGGACGGGGTGGTGGCCACCAACACCACGCTCAGCCGCGAGGCCGTCAAGGGCCTCGAACATGCCGAGGAAACTGGGGGCTTGTCCGGTGCCCCAGTGCTGGAAATGAGCAACCGCATCATCACGCAACTGCGCAGCGCCTTGGGCAAGTACTACCCCATCATTGGCGTCGGTGGCGTTCTGAGTGCGGAAGATGCCGTCAGCAAAATCAGGGCCGGGGCCGATGTCGTGCAAATCTACACCGGCCTGATCTACAAAGGCCCGGCGCTGGTGAAGCAGGCCGCCACCTTGATCAAAAAGGCTTGTTAGTCTTGGCTCTCTTTTGACTCATTTGCGGCGGCTTTATAGCGAAGCTGTGAGCAGAATGACCGCGGCAAGCCTCTGCCGGGATGACTGAATTTATTGCGCGAGCCGTGACAATTCGACCTCATCAAACCCGGCCAATCGCCGGGCTTCCAGGTTAAACGGCGGGCGCAATTGGGGCGGCTCGTATTGTTTGACCAAGGCGGTATAGGTGGAGATCGGGTCAAGCTTGCGCTGCTGGCAAATCCAGCGGTACCAATGGTTGCCCGCCAACACATGGCCGATTTCATCTTTGAGGATCAGGTCGAGTATTTTCCCGGCCTTGTGGTCGCCCACGCTGATCAGCTTGTTTTTGACAGCGGGGTTGGCATCCAGCCCGCGGGCCTCCAGGGTTCGAGGCACCAGGGCGACCCGCGCGAGTACATCGTGCTGCGTCTTCTCGGCCATGTCCCATAAGCCGTTATGGGCTTCGAAGTCGCCGTAATCAAAGCCCAGACTGACTAGGTGGTCACGAAGCAGCATGAAGTGAAGGGCTTCTTCCTTCGCTATCGCCACCCAATCACGGTAAAACTGCTCTGGCAGCCCCGGAAAACGCCACACCACATCCAGAGCCAAATCAATCGCATTGAGTTCTATATGTGCCAGCGCATGCAGCAGTGACGCCCTGCCCTCCAGGGTTCGCAGCGAGCTTCGCGTGATGTCAGTTGCCATCACAAGCAAGGGTTTGAC
>CAJAFJ010000537.1 GCA_903938955.1 uncultured beta proteobacterium
CCAGTCGGTGCGCATCGCTGTATTCCATGGCCTCCACATGGTCGTAAATTTGCACGGACACCACGCGCGTCACGCCGGGAATATTGCCGCCGACCATCAGCACCACGCCAAATTCACCCACGGTGTGCGCAAAACTCATGATGGCGCCAGTGACCAGACCTGGTTTGCACAGCGGCAGCACCACGCTGAAAAAAACGTCAAGCGGGGAGGCGCGCAGGCTGGCTGCCACTTCCAGCGGGCGCGGGCCCAGCGCCTCCATGGCATTTTGAATAGGCTGCACCATGAACGGCAGGGAGTACAGGACGGATGCGAGTACCAAACCCCAGAACGAAAAAGGCAGCAGGCCCAGGCCCAGCGCCTGCGTCCACTCGCCTACCGGGCCGTGCGGCCCCATCAGCACCAGCAGGTAAAACCCTAGCACCGAGGGCGGCAGCACCAGTGGCAGGGATACCACGGCGCTCAACGGCGTTTTGAGCCAGGACCGGGTGCGCGCCAACCACCAGGCCAGCGGCGTGCCGACGAGCAGCAAGATGACCGTGGTCAGCGTGGCGACTTTCAGGGTCAGGCCAATGGCTTGCAGGTCGGAGGCGGTCAAGAGCATGGGGCAGCAGCGGTCAAATGTCGTAGCCGTAGGCGCGGATCAGGGCTTTGATGTTGGGGCTTTTCAGCAGCGTCATCAGGGCCTGGGCGGCGGGGTTGGCACCGGCGCGCTGCAGCACCACGGCATCTTGCTGGATAGGCTGGTACAGATGTTGGGGGACGACCCACATCGAGCCGCTTTTGAGCTTGCCGCCTTCCAGCACTTGCGACATGGCCACCAAGCCCAGATCGGCGTTGCCGGTGTAGACGAAGCTGAAGGTTTGACCAATGCTTTCGCCCTGGACCAGTTTGGGCGCGACGGTGTTTGTTAGCCCCAGTTTGTCGATGACTTGCACCGCCGCCGCACCATAGGGCGCCACCTTGGGCGCGGCATGGGCCAGTTTGCGGAAGTTGCTGGTTTTCAGGATGTCGCCTTGGGCATCGACTTTGGCTGTATCGGCCGACCACAGTACCAGTTTGCCGGTGGCGTAGGTGAAGCGGCTGCCCGGCTGGGCCAGGCCATCGGCTTGCAACTGGGCGGGTGTTTGGGTGTCAGCGGCCAGCAGCACGTCAAACGGCGCGCCGTTTTTAATTTGCGCATACAGCTTGCCGGTGGCACCGAGTGTGATCTTGAGCGTGTGGCCGGTGGTTTTTTCCAGCACCGCCGCCACGGCCTTGATCGGTTCTGCAAAGTTGGCCGCGACGGCAATCTGGGCTTCGGCGGCCATTCCTAGCGTGGGGGCGATCACGCCCAGCAGCAGGATGGACAGATGATTCAAAGTGGGTGACATGGGTTTTGGGGGGTGACGACAAGGTCCGGGTGGTGAGATTCGCTGACGCCGCGAAGCGCTACGGGTGCGCAGTGGGCTTGTGGCCCAGCTTGCGGTAGACCGTGGCGCGGCTGATGCCGAGTGCGCGGGCGGCTTCGGCCACATTGCCATGGGCCTGGTCCACGGCCTTTTTGATCAAGGCGGTTTCAATGTCCCGCAGGGGTAAACGGTCGTTGGTTGTGTGACGGCGATCCGGCTGAATCGGGTCGGTTTCGCGTTGGCGTTCGATCGGCAGTGCTTGCAATCTCAGTCCCGTCCACAAGGGGATTTCAAGCCGGGCGTCCGGGCGGCGCACGGCATCAAACAGCAGTTGGTACGGCAGGCCAAACACGTCGCTCACATGCACGGCGGGCTGTCCGGGCAGGGCCAGGGTGGTCACCATTTGCCGCGCAATCGGGTTGGCGCCGGTGATCCAGCCATCGGCGTCCAGGCAAACAATGCCATCGGCCTCGCTGCCCATGGCGTTGCCGGGCCAGTTCAGGCGCACCATCAGGCTGTGGGCTTGCGCCAGCACCAGTGCGTTTTCGATTTTTTGCGCGGACTGGGTCACCAGGTGTTTGAGTTCCGGGCGCTCCACAGCGTCGATGCCGGTTAAATCGAGCATGCCGACGCAGGCGCCGTCCGGCCCAAACAGCGGTGCGCCGGCGCAACTGTAGTGTGCTGATTCGGTAAAAAAATGCTCGCCCCGGTGCAGCCAGACCGGCTGCAATTCAGACAACGCCGTGCCAATGGCCGTGGTGCCGATGCTGCGTTCCGACAGGTCGGTGCCAATGCGGGTGATGAGGTCGGCGCGTGGGTCGGAACGGTCAATCGGGCCGCTCACCTCCACAACCACACCGTCGGCGTTGGTCAGGATGGCAAAGTAGCGCGTGTTCACAATGGCGCGCCCCAGGTTTTCCAGAATCGGTTGTGCGGTGTGCACCAGACGCTGGTTGGCCTCCTGCGTGCGGCGCGCTTGCGCGTCAGACACCCGGTTGAAGGTGAGCGGATCGTGGGCTTGCAGCCCCAGGCTCAGGCAGCGCTGCCAGGAGCGTTCAATCCACGGCGCAATCCAGCCGGCTGTCAGGGGCGTGCGGTCCTGCATCACCGCACGGCGGGCATTTTCAATGCCTGTCAGCCGGACGAAGGTGCTGGAAACGGGAGCGTCGGCCATGGTGTGTGAACGAGGGTAGGGTGGAGTGCGTGCCGTTTTGAGCGGTCCGGCCATTTTCGTGCAGAACGCGGGTGTCTCACAGTGTTTCAAATTGAGAATTTCATGC
>CAJAFJ010000538.1 GCA_903938955.1 uncultured beta proteobacterium
CCATAGGTGATGGCCAGGCCCAGCGCCACCAGCAGCAAGATGCTGCCCAGGCTGATGCCGCTGAACATGGCGCCCAGCCGGTCACCCCAGGCCAGCGCGGCTTCGACCTCGCGCAGGGATTTTTGCAACGCGGATTTGACATCCGGCTCTGTTTCTTGTGCCAAACGCGCCAGCAACACAGTTTTGGTGCTGGCCTGCGTGCTGGTGCTTAAGTGCGCTGCGGCTTGCAGGCGCTTGGCTTTGTCGGCGCTGCCCAACAGGGCGGCGGCGCGCACCATGCCGAGCAGGTCTTTGATCTGGGGGTTGTCCTCGGCGGCCAGCGCTTTTTCAATCAGCGGCAATTTGGCTTCATCGGCGTCGCTCTGCAACTGCCGCACGGCCGCGAGGCGAATGCGGTCATCTTTGGAAAACAGCTTGAGCGCCGCCAAAGCCGAATCCAGCTCACCGCGCACGCGGTTGTTGTTGATGACATCTTCCGCGTCAGGCGGAACGGCAAACTCAACGCCGGTGACCGGATCAATGCCCTTGTCGTCTTTGACGATAAACGCCCGGTTGCGCACCAGCTTGACGGCGTCATCCGACAAGGCTTGCACAAACACCGCGGTTTTCTCATCTGCCGTGGCCATGGCTTTGCCCAAGGCTTCGATGCGGGCATCGGACTCGCCGAAGGTCATGTCTCTGGCCTCGTCAGCCGTCAAGGCGTGGGCGAGACCGGTCATGAAAAATACAGCAAACACTGTCAATCGAATCAAGTGACTAAGCATTGACAGACTCTCTCAATAGGTTGTTTTGAAACAAAATCAAGTCAAAGGGGACCAGCCCCTTTGACTTGTGTGACAGCGTGAAGCTTATTTTTTGACCGGCTCGTCCGGCTTGGCGGCATTGCCTTCGATGTACGGGGACCAAGGCTTGGCTTTCACCGGGCCGGGTGTTTTCCAGACCACGTTGAACTGGCCGTCGGCCTTGATCTCGCCAATGAACACCGACTTGTGCAAGTGGTGGTTCTTCTCATCCATCTTGCTCACGATGCCGCTCGGCGCCTTGAAGGTCTGGCCGGCCATGGCGGCAATCACCTTGTTGACATCGGTGGACTTGGCTTTTTCAACCGCTTGCTTCCACATGTTGATGCCGATGTAGGTGGCTTCCATCGGGTCGTTGGTCAAAGCCTTGTCCTTGTGACCGGCAATACCCTTGGCCTTGGCGTAGGCGGTCCACTTGGCGATGAACTCGGTGTTGGTCGGGTTTTTGATCGACTGGAAGTAGTTCCAGGCGGCCAAGTGACCCACCAGCGGCTTGGTATCGACACCGCGCAACTCTTCTTCACCCACCGAGAAGGCGACGACTGGCACGTCTTTGGCCTTCAGGCCGGCGTTGCCGAGTTCTTTGTAGAACGGCACGTTGGAGTCACCATTGATGGTGGACACCACAGCGGTCTTGCCACCGGCTGAGAACTTCTTGATGTCAGCCACGATGGTCTGGTAGTCGGAATGACCAAACGGGGTGTATTTTTCGTCAATATCCTTGTCAGCCACGCCCTTGGATTTGAGGTAGGCGCGCAGGATCTTGTTGGTGGTGCGGGGGTACACATAGTCGGTGCCCAGCAGCACCCAGCGCTTGGCACCGCCACCGTCTTTGCTCATCAGGTAATCGACCGCGGGAATGGCCTGCTGATTCGGCGCTGCGCCGGTGTAAAACACGTTTTTGGACAGTTCTTCACCCTCGTACTGCACCGGGTAGAACAGCAGCCCGTTCAACTCTTCGAGCACCGGCAACACCGAC
>CAJAFJ010000539.1 GCA_903938955.1 uncultured beta proteobacterium
GCCTTGTCGCTGGCGACGCCCGCAGCCATGCTGGCAGCCGCGGGTGCACTGGCGCGCCGGGGCGTGATGGTGCGCCATCTGGAGGCCTTTGAATCCATGGCAGTCATTGACACCGTGATGTTTGATAAAACGGGGACCTTGACGCGGGATGCCATGGTCTTGAAAGCGACTCAGGTGCGTGAGGGCGTTTTGATCGATCAAGCCCTGGTCATGGCAGCTGTACTGGCCCAATATTCGCTTCATCCGGTGTCCAGAACACTGGTGGCAGCCGCGGCCGACAGCGGTGCGTTGTCGTCATGGAAGGCCCGCGACGTGCAGGAAGTCGCCGGCGGCGGAGTATCAGGACAGGTCTGGTCAGGTGATGATCCTGCTGCGGCCAGTGCTCTGCGTCTGGGTTCTGCCAAATTTTGCGGCGTTGACGCTGCTGGCCCCATGACTGCCCTGCAAGCCTGCCTGAGCGATGAGCGCGGCTGGTTGGCGACCTTTGAACTGCAAGAGGACGTGCGCCCCGATGCGCTGGAAACGGTGAAGGCCCTCCAAAGTGCTGGCATCACAGTGCATTTATTGTCTGGCGATGGTCCTGACGCTGCAATGCGTGTGGCGGATCGCGTAGGGATTACGGAATTTCGGGGCGCTTGTACGCCGCAGGATAAGCTGGATTTCCTGCGAAATGCCCAGCAACTGGGGCGTAAAGTTGCCGTGGTTGGCGATGGCCTCAATGATGGCCCCGTGTTGGCCGCCGCTCATGTGTCCTTTGCTTTTGGGCAAGCGGTGCCGCTGGCGCAGGCGCAAGCCGATTTCGTGGTGCTGGGTGATCAGTTGAGTACCGTCGCCCATACGTTGCTGACGGCGCGGCGAACCCTGCGCATCGTGCGCCAAAACCTGTGGTGGGCGGCGCTTTATAACGCCGTTTGCGTGCCTCTGGCGGTGATGGGGTGGCTGCCTGCCTGGTTGGCCGGACTGGGTATGGCCTTGAGCTCTTTGCTGGTGGTGTTGAACGCCTTGCGCTTATCTTCAATCGTGCAATTTCTAAGAAAGAATTGATGGATATCCTTTACTTATTGATTCCTTTGTCGGTGATTCTTGTCTTTTTTATTATTGCTGCCCTCTGGTGGGCCATTTACCGGGGACAATTTGAAGATATTGAGTCTGAGGGCGAAAGAATTCTTAAGGATTCATAAGAAATCTTTTGGAGGCTTGATGTGTGTCAAAAAATGTATGGGTTGGCAGTGCGAAACTCAAACCGAACTAACTGAGAAGAGGTGAAGATGATATTTCCTAATTCGCTAGCGACTACTTACAACGATAAAGTTGTAAGGCAGTTCGCCGTCATGACTGTGGTCTGGGGTGTTGTGGGCATGCTGGTCGGCGTGATCATCGCCGCCCAATTGGCCTGGCCCGAACTTAACTTGGGCATTTCCTGGCTCAGTTATGGACGTTTGCGCCCACTGCATACCAATGCAGTTATTTTTGCGTTTGGTGGTTGCGGTTTGTTTGCGACAGCTTACTACGTTGCGCAGCGTACCTGTCATGTCCGGTTATTCAGCGACAAGCTGGCGGCCTTCACCTTTTGGGGCTGGCAATTGGTTATTGTGTCAGCCGCCATTTCCTTGCCACTCGGTTTCACCGCAGGCAAAGAATATGCTGAACTGGAATGGCCAATTGACATCCTGATCACACTGGTCTGGGTGTCATTTGCCATTGTGTTTTTTGGCACCATCGGAACTCGTAAAGTTCGTCACATCTATGTGGCCAACTGGTTCTTTGGCGCTTTCATTCTGGCCATCGCCTTGCTGCATCTGGTAAACAGCGCAGCCATTCCTGCTGGTTACATGAAGTCTTACTCTGCTTATGCAGGCGTACAAGATGCCATGATTCAGTGGTGGTACGGTCACAACGCAGTGGGCTTTTTCCTGACAGCGGGCTTCCTGGGCATGATGTACTACTTCATCCCCAAGCAGGCAGAGCGTCCGGTCTATTCCTACCGTTTGTCTATCGTCCACTTTTGGGCGCTGATCTTCACTTACATGTGGGCGGGTCCTCACCACCTGCATTACACCGCTTTGCCTGACTGGACTCAGTCCGTCGGTATGGTGTTCTCCCTGATTTTGTTGGCACCCAGCTGGGGCGGCATGATCAACGGCATCATGACCCTGTCGGGCGCATGGCACAAGCTGCGTGATGACCCGATCCTGCGTTTCCTGATCGTGTCGCTGTCGTTCTACGGTATGTCCACGTTTGAAGGCCCAATGATGTCGATCAAGACAGTCAATGCGCTGTCTCATTACACCGATTGGACTGTTGGCCACGTGCATTCCGGTGCCCTTGGTTGGGTGGGTCTGGTCACCATGGGCAGTATTTACTACCTGATTCTTAAAGCCACACTCCGCTGCGTGGCATTTCAATTTTGTGGATCGTCGTACTGTCTTGCAAGAACGCCTCAATCGCGATGCTGAGCAGGGAAACAAAGATGCTGGCAAATAACGC
>CAJAFJ010000540.1 GCA_903938955.1 uncultured beta proteobacterium
GGCTTTGCCTGCGCGGGCGTTGGTCGGGCGTTGCAGGTAATCGCTGATGAACTGACCGGCATCAATGAGCAGGTCCAGGTCAATGCCGGTGTTGATACCCATGCCGTGCAGCAGGTACACCACGTCTTCCGTCGCCACGTTGCCGGTAGCGCCTTTGGCATACGGGCAGCCGCCCAAACCGGCGACCGAGGTATCAAACTGCCAGACACCCATTTGCAGACTGATGAGCGTGTTGGCCAGCGCCATGCCATAAGTGTCATGGAAATGGCCAGAAATGTCGTTCAGATCATAGTGTTTGAGCGTCGCCTCAAGGGCGCGCTGCACCTTGAGCGGTGTGCCGACGCCGATGGTGTCGGCCACGCCCACATGCTGTACGCCGATGCCCTTCATCAGACCGGCCAGATAACTGACGCGCTCCGGCGCAATCTCGCCCTCATACGGACAGCCCACGGTGCAGGACATGGCGCCGCGCACATAAATGCCCGCCGCCCGCG
This sequence comes from uncultured beta proteobacterium, assembly GCA_903938955.1. The sequence goes on from CAJAFJ010000540.1 coordinate 495, forward strand.
CTGCAGCCACCACCGGCGCAAAACGCTCGATGCTCTCAGAAATGGAGCAGTTGATGTTCTTTTGACTGAACGCTTCACTGGCCGCACCAAACACCACAATCTCGTCCGGCTGGGTAGCCAAAGCGGCCTCGAAACCTTGCAGATTAGGCGTCAGAACCGAGTAGCGAACACCGGCCTGGCGCTGCAGGCCCGCCATCACCTCGGCGTTGTCCGCCATCTGCGGCACCCATTTGGGCGACACAAAGCTGGTGACTTCGATCTCTTTAAGTCCAGCCTCTTGCAGGCGATGCACCAACTCGATTTTGACGACGGCGGGCACCGGCTGTTTTTCGTTTTGCAGACCGTCACGCGGGCCGACTTCGACCAGTTTGACGCGGGGTGGGTAGTTCATGGGTGTCTCGTTTTGTTGGGGGATGACTGGGAGGAGTCCGTCGTTTTGATCACTATGTGGGCTCTACCATCGCTTTCAAATCCTTGAGCAGCAAATACAGGTGAAGTGGGTCGGTAGGGCTGGGTTCAAACTCCCAGTTCAGATACCACTGGCGCGCCGCATCGTCCTTGGCATGGACCAGCAGGGCACGAATGCCAGCGATGTCTGCGGCTTGGGCAGTGCGCAGCAGGGCATCCTTGAGTAAGGCCTTGCCCAGGCCCACGCCTTGGTGCTGCACATCCACCGCCAACCGAGCCAACATCATCACCGGGACCGGATGACGCGCCAGGCCTTTGATCACGCGGGGAGCTGCGTCCTGCGGCGCAACGCTGCCGACGGCCAGGCTGTAAAAACCAGCCACCACGCCATCGCAACAACTCACATAAGTCTGCGCGCTGTGGGCCTTTTGGTTACTGAGCGCAAAACGCTGCACATACTGGTTCAACGCAGCGTTCCCGCAGTCAAACCCGTCAAGCTCATCGGCGGGCAGCAGCTTGCGTACCGCGCCATAAATTCTGACACTCACCCCAGCAACCCGGGCTGACTGAGCAATTGCGTGAGCTTGGGCTTGGGTGTGACGGGTTGATCCAGCGCCGCCTCAAAGGCGTCCCATTGCTGGGGTGAAAGCTCAAAACGCACACGCGCAGCCAGCGTTTGGTTCGCCGCGACGATGCCCGCGTCGAGTAGAAACTCGCTCACGTTTTTATGCGCCACGCGAGCCGCTTCTTGCAGCAACTGCTTGACCGGCATGCTGGCGCGCACGTCGATGCGCTCGGATTTTGAAGGAATGAGGACCGTCATAAGGGCTCCTGGATTAATTTTGTCATGATAACGTCCGGACAATTATTTGACAAGTTCACGACGGGGTGGCGCAGCGCTATTCAATAGCCGCGCAGGGGGTCGACGATACCGACAACCGAGAGACCTCGCTCCAGCGCCATGATCTTTTGCGCGATCTGGGCGATGGAGGTTTCCAGCAAAGTGCGCGCCGAGGTGTGTGGCGTGAGGGTGATGCTGGGGTGCCGCCAGAACGGGTGATCTACGGGCAAAGGCTCAGTCCGAAACACATCCAGCGTCGCCCCGGCCAGGTGCCCGCTGTCCAGCAGCGTCAGCAGGTCGTCGTCCACCAGATGCGCGCCACGCGCCACGTTGATCACGTAGCCGCCGGCTTGCAGTTTGGACAGGGACGCCCGGTTCATGATGCCCTGCGTGTCGGGCGTGAGCGGCAGCAGGTTGACCAGCACTTTGCTGGCGCGCAGAAAGTCATCGAATTGCGCCGCGCCGCAATAGCCCGTGACACCCTCAATGCTCTTGGCGCTGCGGCTCCAGCCGTTGACCGGAAAGTCAAACACGTTCAGCGCTTTGGCCACCCGCTCACCCAGCACGCCCAGCCCCATCACGCCGATGGGGAAGTCGGCCCGGTTGCGCGACGGGCGGCTGATCCACTGACCTGCCCGGATGCTGGCCTCGTACACATCCAATTCGCGAAAGTGCCGAATCACCGCATGGCACACGTACTCGGCCATTTGCACCGCCATGCCGGCATCGTCGAGGCGCACCACGGTGGCGGTGGGCGGCAGGCGCAGCTTAAGTAGCGCATCCACCCCGGCACCGATGTTGAAAACACCCTTGAGCTGCGGCTGTTCGTCAAAAAACTGTTGCGGGGGTGCCCAGACCACGGCGTGGTCGGCGGCAGCCGCACCCGGTTGCCAGAGCGCAACGTTGGCGCCCGGCAAGGCGGTACGCAGGCCCTGCAACCAAGGCTCGGCGGGGGTATTGGCACAGCAAAAAGTGATCTTCATGGCGGGCAAGCGTAACGCAGTGATGGAGGGCTGCGCTGAGACATGAAGCCGTCACGCCACCAACTTGAGCAGCTCGGCGCCTTCGGTGACTTGATCGCCGGGGGCGTAGAGCAACTCGGCCACCACGCCGTCTCGGGGCGCGGCAATGGTGTGCTCCATTTTCATGGCGTCCATCACGGCCAGGGCCTGGCCTTGGGTGACTTTGTCACCCGCCTTGACGGCAAACGACACCACCTTGCCCGGCATCGGCGCGGTCAGGCGACCGCCCTCGGCCTGCGCATCACCGGCATGCGCCAGCGCATCAATGGCGGTGATTTGTGTCGCGCCTTGCGCGGTAAAAACGTGGGCGAGCGCCCCGTGGGTATAGACATTGACGATCTGGCGGCGCTCGCCAAAACGCACGTCAATGCCCTGCGTGACCGGCGTGAAAGCAAACACGCCTACCTCGCCCGCCACATTGAGTTGCAGCGCGCCGTCGTGCAGCGTGGTCAGGTGCACCACCTGCACCTCGCCCGCAAACTCGAAGTCGAAACGACGCGAACTGGGGCCGTGCGAGCGCCAGCCATCTTGCCGCGCCCACGGGTCGAGCCACACCGCGCGGCTGGCAACCTGTGCCTCGGCCGTTTTTTCGGCCAGCAGCGTATGGGCAATGGCCCCGGCCACGGCCAGGTTCAGGCCGACTTTTTCCTGCTTGAACAGCACCGCCTCATCAAGCGGAATCAGCCCGGTGTCCAGATCGGCCTGCGCATCAC
>CAJAFJ010000541.1 GCA_903938955.1 uncultured beta proteobacterium
GAAAAGCAAATCCCGGATCCGGCGAATCATAAGCACCTCATGGTGCTGGTAGTAACGCCGATTGCCTCGGCGCTTCATCGGCCGCAGTTGCGTGAACTCTTGCTCCCAATACCGTAGCACATGGGGTTTTACGCCGCATAAATCCCCTACCTCACCAATGGTGAAATAGCGTTTGGCGGGAATGGGGGGGAGAGTTTTCTCCATTGAAATCAATGCTGTACAGACTAAAGCGTAGAGGTTACTCTAACTCTTGCCTGGAAGCAAAGGGCAATCTGCCCGCGAACAAAATAAAGTCGAGCCGTCTGTTTAAACCGACGCTGTCGGCTTGCTGTCGTCCTGGATTTGCTCTTTGAGCTTGTGGCTGGCATGAAAGGTCACGACTCGGCGCGCCTGAATCGGAATGGCCTCGCCAGTGCGCGGATTGCGCCCGGGCCGTGGAGCCTTTGTGCGGATCTGGAAATTGCCGAAGCCCGAGATCTTGACGTCCGTGCCCTCCACCAGACTGCCCGATATCAGGTCAAAGAACGCATCAATCATGTCCTTGGATTCGCGCTTGTTCAGGCCAATTTGCTCGAACAGCAAATCGGCCAGCTGCGCCTTGGTCAGTGCCGGGGTCTCCAGGCTTTCGACGGAAAAATCCATGGTTTCTCGCTTCTTTGAGTTGCGCGTAGTTTAGACGCGCTGACGCGCACCCAGCACGGTTGTGAGCTGATCGACCACGGCTTTCACCGCGGACTCGATCTGCTCTTCGGTCAAGCTGGCTTCATCACTATTGAGCGTCAAGCGCACCGCCAGGCTGCGATCGGTGGCACCATCGACAAGCACAGCATCCTTGCCCTGCTTGGGACGGTACACGTCGAACAGTTGGGCGTCACGCAGCAAACCATTTGTTGGCGCAGCCCAGATGGCAGCCATCAGCGCAGCATGCGTCACCGAATCCGCCACGACAACCGCCACATCGCGTTGCACGGCCTGCATTTTGGCGACTACCTTGAACACCGGCACACGGCGGGCCAGCACGGAATCGAGATCCAACTCAAACAGCACAGGCGCAGTGGGCAACTCATAGCCTTGGCGCCACTTGGGGTGCAACTCACCCACGTGGCCAATGCACTTGCCGTCCAACCAGACCGAGGCGCAACGGCCTGGGTGCATGGCAGGGTGGGTGTCAGGCTTGAATTCAGCGACCAGTGGAGCCAGCAAACTTTCTATATCGCCCTTGACGCTGTAGAAGTCCACCGGAGCATCTTTGACGCCCCACTGCTGCGGATCGGCACTACCACTGGCCAGGCCGGACACACGCATGGGCTGGTCAAAGCCTTCGACCGTTGCGTCGGTACTCTTCACCGAAGCATCGCGCAAAAATACGCGGCCCAGTTCGAACACGCGCACGCGCGTGGCCTTGCGTGCAAGGTTGAACTTGAGCACCTGCAACAGCGAACCCAGCAGGGACGAGCGCATCACGCTCATCTGGCTGGCAATCGGGTTCAGCAGTTTGATGGGATTGGGGTTGCCGGCCAGCTCATGCTCCCAGCGCTCTTCCACAAAGCTGAAATTGATGGTTTCCTGGTAGGCCAGTGCGGCCAGCGCACGGCGAACCGCAAAGGCACTGCGTTGTGCTTCCGGACGGATGTGCGCCGTGATGGGTGCCAGCGGCGGTGTATCGGGCAGGTTGTTGTAGCCTACCATGCGCACCACTTCCTCGATCAGGTCTTCCTCAATCTGCAAGTCAAAGCGGAAGGAAGGTGGCGCCACGGTAATGACACCCTCGGTCTGCGTCAGCGATAAGCCCAGGCCGGTCAATGCGTCGGCGCATTGCGCTTGTGTCAGCGGCATGCCGATGATCTTGGCAGCACGCGCCACACGCAGGCTGACCGGCTTGGCCACCGGCATATTGGGCCTCTGGTCGTCGATGGGGCCACAAGTGGTTGCTGGCGTACCGCAGATATCGATGATCAGTTGCGTGATGCGCTCCAGATGCTCGACCGTCAACTCGGGGTCTACACCGCGCTCGAAGCGGTGACCGGCATCGGTAGAAAAATTGAAACGGCGTGAGCGTCCGGCAATCGACTTAGGCCACCAGAAGGCGGCCTCCACATAGACGTGTTGCGTGTCGTCCGACACGGCCGTGGCGTCGCCACCCATGATGCCGGCCAGTGACTCGACTTGCACGTCATCGGCAATCACGCCGACCTTGTCGTCCACCGTGACGGTGTTGCCATTGAGCAGCTTGAGCGACTCGCCGGCCTTCCCCCAGCGCACGTCAAGGCCGCCATGAATCTTGTCGAGATCAAAAATATGCGAGGGACGACCCAGCTCGAACATCACGTAGTTGGAAATGTCCACCAGTGCAGTGACGCTGCGCTGGCCGCAACGGGCCAGCCGGTCCACCATC
>CAJAFJ010000542.1 GCA_903938955.1 uncultured beta proteobacterium
CAACAACCCCTGGCTGGAAGCACGCGATGCCGCCATCGTCGAATTGCTCTACGGCGGTGGCCTGCGCGTCGGCGAGCTGACCGGCCTGGACGCGTGCGCCAGCGCCACGGCACGCGGCTGGGTCGATTTGCAGGCGGGTGAGGCGCATGTGCTGGGCAAGGGCGCCAAGCGGCGCACCGTGCCGGTGGGCACCCAGGCGGTCGCCGCCCTGACACGCTGGCTACGGGTGCGCGATCAGGCGCTGGGCCGCACCGAGCAACCCGCCTTGTTTATCGGCCAAAACGGCACGCGCCTCACCGCCCAATCCATCTGGCAGCGCCTGCGCCTGCGCAGCCTGCAAGCCGGGCTGGCCACCCCGGTGCATCCGCACATGCTGCGTCATTCGTTTGCCAGCCATCTGCTGCAATCGAGCAGCGATTTGCGGGCGGTGCAAGAGCTGCTGGGCCACGTCAGCATCACCACCACGCAGGTCTACACCCGGCTCGACTTCCAGCATCTGGCCAAGGCCTACGATGCCGCCCATCCCCGCGCCAAAATCAAGCCCACGGACCCGATATAAACGGCGTCACGCCCCGTGCATCGGTGAAAATTCAGGGTTAACCGCCCTATGTTTGGGCTGCCATTTCGGCGACACTGCATGTCATTCTCAGAAAGGTTCCCATGCGCAATCAAGTTTTCGTTATGTTGGACAAAGGCATTGAATTTAATTTCACAGTCGAAGAGGCCGCGCCCATGGCCAGCGATGTCGCCCGCGCCTGGCTTGACCACCAGTTCACCACGCTGGAGTGCGAGCCTCTGCGGGCCAGTGGCAAGGTGCTCACGGCCGACAAAGTGCTGGTCGTGACGCAAGCCGCCGGTGCAGCCTTGTTGGCCGATGAAAAATGGTCTGCTGACTACGTTCGTGCCGTGCATGCGGCCCTGGGCAAGCCCGTGATCCGGGTGGATGTGCCCTCGATGGCCATCACCTACTGATTCCATTTCCAGATCAAGACGATATGTCGTTGCTTCGCCTTGCCGTGCCAGAGCACTGTCTGCGGCTTCGCGCCTAATCTCGTCCCGATCTGAAAACGGAATGCCGAGCGCTGAGTTGCAGTGAGGGGCCTGTGGGCGCAAATGGCAGCACAATCACCCCCCATGAAAACGATTCAATTAAAAGCTGGCAAAGAGCGCTCGCTCTTGCGCCGCCATCCGTGGATTTTCGAGTCCGCCATTGCCACCGGCGCCGCCGAGGCGGGCGACTCTGTGCGCGTGGTGTCGCATGACGGCGCTTTTCTGGGCTGGGCGATCTTCAGCCCGACGTCCAAAATCCGGGCCCGCGTCTGGAGTTTTGACGAAGCCCAACCCATCGATGCCGCTTTCCTGACCGCCGCGTGCCAGCGCGCCGTCACGGCCAGAACCCGGTTTGACATCCACAGTGACAGCCTGCGCCTCGTGCACGGCGAGTCCGACGGTCTGCCGGGACTGATCGTGGACCGCTATGGCGACACGCTGGTGGCGCAGTTCCTCTCCAGTGGCGCCGAGCGCTGGAAAGGTGTGTTGGCCGATGCGCTGCTCGCCGCCACCGGTTTGACCCAGCTGTATGAGCGCTCCGACGCCAGTGGCCGGGCGCTGGAAGGCTTGCCGGAAGTGACTGGCTGGCTGCGCGGCGAGGGCGCGACTGAATTTGTCTTGCGCGAACACGACTGGCAGTTGAAGGTCGACATGGCCACCGGCCACAAAACCGG
>CAJAFJ010000543.1 GCA_903938955.1 uncultured beta proteobacterium
CAAATTCCTCGCCGCCATAGCGCGCCAGCATATCGCCCGTACGCAAAATGCACGAAGCAAAGACGCCCGCCACACGGCGCAGGCATTCGTCGCCAGCCTGATGGCCATAGTGGTCGTTGTAGTTTTTAAACCAATCGATGTCGATCATGCCCAAGGCCAGTGGCTGGCCCAAGCGGGCGGCACGGCTCCACTCGTTGGCCAGCACCTCATCAAAGCGGCGCCGGTTGGCAATGCCGGTCAGGGCATCGGTGGTGCTCAGCGTGGCCAGTTTCTGGTTGGCGGCTTCCAGGTCGTGGGTGCGCTCGGTCACGCGCTCTTCCAGCTGCTCATGTTCCTGGCGAATCTTGGTGGCCATGTCGCTGAACTTTTTCGACAAAACAGTCAACTCGTCCTTGCCTTCATGCGTCGTTTGAATCATGAAACTGCCGGTTTCTGTCGCCTTCATGCTTTCAACCAGCTGCTTGAGGGGGGCTGAAATGCTGCGCGAAATAATGTACGACAGCAAAATCACACACACAAAACTCACCACTACCATCAGGATGATTTTGTCGCGCACGGCCCGCGCTTCGGCCACCAGGCTGTCATACGGCATCTCATTGACCACAAACCAGGGCGTGTTCGCAATGGTCGCGAACACGGTCACAAATTTGCCATTCAGGTGCTCGGATGTGCTGTTGTCATAGCTATTTTCATAGGTCAAGGAGCCGGTGCGCTGCCCACTTTGCATGGCCGGTCTGATGGCATCGAGCAGCACCGGGTTGACGCCACGGCCACCGGACATGGCAGCGCTTTCCTGGCCCTCGACGAGGAGGCTGCCGTCACTGGCGTCGAGGATGTAAATGCGGCTCCCGCGCCCCAGGTTCACGTCGTCAAAAATCTCGGAAAAATGCGAGCGTTTGATGCCAAGAAACAGGCTGCCCGCCAACTGGTTGTTCGCTTTGAAATAGATGTCGCGCAAGATCACAATGCTTTTTTGCCCGCTCCACACGTCCAGCGTGCCCCAGTAAGGCCGCCCCTTCAGGTTCGGCGCTTTGTCGGCAAATTGCACCACGTTGCGGCCCAGTTGCGAGAACACCTGCGAGTCCATGATCTGGTGGTCTTTGTCCAGAAAATACTTTTGATTGACATGGTCGAATGAGCCGTAAGCCTTGAGCAAGAGCGTGGGCATCTCGGCGCGCGCCTGAGCCTTGCCTGCCGGGTCGTCGTTGGCATAACGAATCAATTCGGCCTGCACGCGATCCGACAGCACCAGGGCTTCGGTGTTGGCCTCGATATCGGCCATGCGCAGTTGTGCGTTTTTGGACACCTGCTTGACGATTTCAGTGGCAAACACCTGTGCCTTGGCTTGAATCGCCTTGCTCGATTCATCAAACGAGATGTAGCCGGATGCGAGCAGCGGCAACAGCGACACCAAGATCAGTGAACTGATCAACCGGTAGCGGATGGCAATGAGCCTTAACCAGTGCGTTAAATGGGCTTCCAGGCGGGTGATCATATTGAAGAATATTAAGGGGGCCTGGGCGGTGAGGCTTTACTTGTTTTGCTGGCGGGCTTCGGTCTTGACCGAGTCGTCCAGCTTTTGGGCGGCTTGCTGTGCCGTCACTTGACCGATCAGCACCTCTTGCATCAAGGGGTGCAGCATATCAATGGTTGAGGCCGGCAAAAACGAGTAATACGGACTCCCCGTCACCGGAAAGTCTTCAACCTGCTTGATGTAGCGCGTGATCTGTGGATTGGCGACCACCGGACCCGGCACCTGTTTGAGCGGCGGAATGTTTTGCCGCTTGTTTTGATAAATTGAAAACCCCTTGCCGTAGATAAACTCCAGAAAGGCAAAAGCGGCTTGCTTGTTGGCCGTTTCGCCCACCGCAAAGCCGGTCTCGCTGCCAATCACCGGCACCACCCATTTGTTCGGGGCATTCCAGGGCGGAATAAACACCCCGGTCTTAAAGCCCTTGCCATTCATCAGCGCCCCGGACGCCCAGGTGCCATGAAAGGCCATGGCGGTTTTGCCCTCGGTGAACAACTTGATGCCCTCGTCGTAATTGGTATTCATGTAGTTTTTTTGCACATAACCGCGCTGCGCTATGAGCTTAATCTTGGCAAAAATGTCTGCCGTCTCCGGCGTATTCAGGTCCAGGCTGCCGTCGCTTATTTTTTGTTTCCAGTCGGCCTGTTGCGCCACGACGTTGTTGGCAAAGCCAAAACTAAACGGGCCATTGCCCAACATATTGGGAAAGCCGCCATTCCACATCAGGGGCGTGAAGCCGGCCTTTTTGAGCTGCTCGCACAGCAACAGAAACTCCTGAAAGTTGGTGGGCATTGTGGTGATGCCCGCCTGCTCAAACATACTCTGGTTGTAATACATCAGGGTCGCGGCCACCCCGCCCGCAATGCCGTAGTGCTTGTTTTTCCGGCTGGTCCAGTCGGGTTTCAGGCTGTCGAGCATGTTGCTCCACACGGGGCTCAGGCTCACGTCCGCCAGCAAGCCCTGGTCTGCCAGGTCGGCCGCGTAGGCGTTGGGATTGACCGACATCAGATCGGGCAATTTGTTGGAGGCGATTTTGGGTTTGATGTTTTCTTCGACCGAGTTGCCGATCATGAACTGCACCTCGACCCGAATATGCGGGTTGATGCGCGAGAACTCGGCCGCAATCTGGTGCATTTCGTCGGGCCAGTCCGGCGCCCACACCAACGCGGTCAAGGTAATGGGCATCGGCGCTTTAACTGGCTGACTGGCACGCTCGTCCCCTCTGGAGCAGCCAGCTTGCCACGCGATCAAGACCAGCACCATGAAAGTGCGCGCGATGGAAATGAACATAGTTGGACTCAAGCAAGGACCTGCAGTGGTATGTTATTTTTAATGCGCCGCTGACATGGCGCATGCGCATGGTAGGCGACAAGCAAGCAAAAACTCAGAAAACACGCAAATTACCCCGTCGGAGCTTGTTTTATTTTAGGGTTGGCGCCATCGTCCCGCGCTGCAGCGCCTGTTGCGCGACCTGTCCGGATTGAAACAAGCGGGTCATAGCCGACATCAAGGTTTGCGCTTTGGCCGAGTGGTCACCGCCAAAATTGCACACATACACATCCAGCGTCACGGCGCGCTGTTCAGGCCAGGTGTGCACGCACAAATGCGATTCCGCCAGCAGCACGGTGGCCGTGACGCCACCGGGGCCGTGGTCAGTGGCGGGAAAAGCATGAAAAAGATGGGCCACCGCCTGCAGACCGGCCACACTCACGGCCTGCACGCAGTGCGCGCCCAAAAGCGCGCTGTCCGTCAGCCATTGAGGCTCACATTGGCAGTCGTGAAGATCGGCGGTAAGGTGCAGTCCTTGCATGGGTCACACTATGGCTATCAATTTATTTCAGGAATTCCACTTATGTCACGTCAAACCATTTGGGCCACCAAGGTCGCCGCCCTTGTCAAAGGGGGTAACAGCGAGGCCGCCATTGCCCAGATCAAGGTCGCGCCCACAGTCAAAGATTTGAAAGATTTGCGCGCCATCCTCATCAGTACCAAGCTGATGGCGCGCCACCCCAATGTAGATGACGCCACCAGCGACATGATTGTGGCGCTGTCAGCGCCCCGGCTGAGCCGTTCGCCCTGAAACTTGGCGGGACAGTCCGCAGTGACGCAAAGCGAACCAGCTCTGTCCTCAACACTTCAAAGCTTAAGGTATCAGGCTGAGGGCGTGCATGTAGTCGGGCTGCACCATCAGCGCGTCCCACTCTGGCGCGGGGGTTTGCGGCAATAGTTTCAGGCGGCGTTCTTCACTGGCCTCACTGGGCTGCCAGCCGCCTTTGAGTTGTGCCTCGGTCAAACCGTCAATCAACGCATCGACCGCCGCGCCGCCATTCAATGACTGGTTGCACAGCAACACCATGTCGCAACCGGCATTCAAGGCCGCGACCGCGGCTTCGGTGTAAGTCACTTCTTGGCCGTCGATCAGACGCGCACCCGCCATCGACAGGTCGTCACTGAAAATGGCGCCGCCAAAATGGAGCTGGCCGCGCAGGATGTCATTGAGCCATTTACTGGAAAAACCGGCCGGGCGGGCGTCCACCTTGGGGTAGATCACATGGGCGGGCATGACACTGTTGAGCGTGCTGTTGAGCCAGCCGTAGGGTGCGGCGTCTTCCGCCAGAATGGCCTTGAGGCTGCGCTTGTCCACCGGAATGTCGGTGTGCGAATCCGCTTTGACAAAGCCGTGGCCTGGGAAGTGTTTGCCGCAGTTGGCCATGCCACTTTGCAGCAGACCGTGCATCAGGCTTTTGGCCAGCAGGCTGACCACGCGCGGGTCGCGCGCAAAAGCGCGGTCACCAATGACACCGCTCTCGCCAAAGTCAAGGTCCAGCACCGGGGTGAAGCTGAAGTCCACGCCACAGGCGCGCAACTCGGCCCCCAGCACAAAACCGCAGGCGCTGGCCGCGTTGGTGGCCTGCATGGCGCCACTGCCCTCGCCGCCTTTTTTGTCATTCATCCACAACTCGCCCAAGGCGCGCATCGGCGGTAAGTGGGTGAAGCCATCGGTCTTGAAGCGCTGCACGCGCCCGCCTTCGTGGTCAACGCAGATCAGCAAGTCTTTGCGCACTTTTTTGATTTGCTGGCACAGCTGGCTCAGCTGCGCCCGGTCTTGCCAATTGCGGGCAAACAGAATCAGGCCACCGACCAGCGGGTGCTTCAGGCGCTGACGGTCCGTTTTGCTCAGGCTCAGGCCGGCAATGTCAATGATGAGGGGCGCGTGTTGGGTCATGGACGGGCTTTCTGTGAAGACAGGTTGTTTGGGTAGATCGTAGCGATCAACGCATGTGAAGCGTGCTTGAGCGGGCTATTTTTCATTGACCTCTACCACGCAGAAGCTCACCGCGTAATCGGTCTCGTCGGTCAGGGTCACATGGGCGGACAGCTTGCGGGCGTCAAACCAGTCTTTCAAGTCACCGTGCAGCACGATCCGGGGCTGGCCGCTGGGCAAGTTACCCAACTCGCACAGGCGCCAGCTCATGGGCTGGATCATTCCCAAGCCGATGGCTTTGCTGAAGGCTTCTTTGGCGCTAAAACGGGTCGCCAAATAACGCAGACCACGCTCGGGCCAGCGCTTGCTGCGGGCTTGCCAGGTCGCAAACTCGGCCTCACTCAGGATTTTCTGTGCAAAACGCTCGCCATGGCGCGCCACGCTGGCGCGGATACGACGCACATCGCAGATATCGGTGCCAATGCCGTAAATCATTCACTGCCCTTCAGCGATGCAGCGCAGGTAATCCTGGATGGTGGCGGTGTAGCCCAGCTCCAGCGCATCGGCGATCAGGGCGTGACCAATGGAGACTTCAGCCACACCGGGAACCTGTCGGATGAAGGCTGTGAGGTTGTCGCAGTTCAAGTCGTGACCGGCATTGACGCCCAGCCCGGCATGCAGTGCGGCGCGTGCGGCCTCGGCAAAGCGGGCCAGTTGCGCGGCCTGTTGCGTCGTGCCCCAGGCGGCGGCATAGGGTTCGGTATACAGCTCGACCCGGTCCGCCCCAATCGCTTTGGCTGCCTGCATGGCTTGCGGGTCGGCATCCATGAACAGGCTGACGCGCACACCCCAGGCATGGGCTTGCGCCACCATGCGGCGCAGCCGGTCGGCGTCATGCGCCAGATTCCAGCCGTGGTCGCTGGTGAACTGGCCTTCGCTGTCGGGCACAAAGGTGACTTGATGTACCGGCAACTTGCGGTCGAGCTGCTCGCGCACGCAGTCCATCAGATTGTGAAACGGGTTGCCTTCGATGTTGAATTCACGGTCGGGCCAGGCTTTTAACAGCTCGGCCAGGTCGCGCACGTCAGCCAGGCGGATATGACGTTCATCGGGGCGGGGATGCACCGTGATGCCATTGGCCCCGGCTTGCAGGCACAGGGTGGCGGCGCGCGTCACGCTGGGGATGCCCAAATGACGCGTGTTGCGCACCAGCGCCACTTTATTCAGGTTGACGGAGAGAGAGGTTTTATTCATAGGGATTGCAGGTCAATCATCATTTGACGGGTGCGCAGCGTGGTCACGCCGCAATGGTAATTCAGCAGCATGCGTAACTGGGGCTTCAGCTCGGCCATGACTTCGGAACAAGCGCGCAAGGTGGCGATAAACGGTGCACCCTCCGCCAGCGAGCGTTGCAGCGCGACCCATTGCGCGCCACTCAGGCTGACTCGGTCGCCCGGGTTGGTCTGACGCAAGCCACCTTCGGGCACCAGGGTGTAGCGGTCATCGGGGTGCAGATCGAGCAGTGTCATGGTCTGGGCATCCAGCGTCGGCAGCAAGCCGATTTCGCGCAGCAACAACAACTCAAACGCCCGCAGTGCGGGCTCCAGGACTTCGCCATGTTCTGACGCAATCACCTGCACCACAGTGCCATAGAGATCGAACAAGCCGGGATGCGGGTCGTCGCGCGCCAGCAGGGTCAGCAGCAATTCATTGAGGTAGATGCCGGACATCAGTGCGTCACCGGTGGGCATGACATGCCCGCCCATCCACTCGGCGGCTTTGAGGGTGCGGATTTCAGCATCACCGCCAAACGCCAGATGCAGCGGTTGCAGCGGCAACAGAATGGGACGAAAGCTGGAGGTGGGTCGCTTCACGCCCTTGGCCACCAGCGCAATGCGGCCGTAATGGCGCGTAAACACTTCCAGAATCAGGCTCGACTCGCTCCAGTCGTAGCGGTGCAGGACGTAAGCCGGTTCGTCAGAGATGCGCTTGGTCGCCACAAGTCACTTCATTAACGCGACAACCTGCCGCCGCGCCGGGCCGCCCCAAGCAAGGCACGGCCCCCTCGGGGGGCAGCGCAGCACACGCAGTGGCAAGCGTGGGGGCTCAATCTCACTGGTAGCCGAAGGAGCGGACGCGGGCTTCGTCGTCGGCCCAGCCGGAGCGCACTTTGACCCACATCTCGATGAACACCTTGCAGTCCAGCGCTTTTTCCAGCTCAACGCGGGTTTCCATGCCGATGCGCTTGATGCGCTCGCCCTTGTCACCAATGACCATGGCTTTGTGCGTGTC
>CAJAFJ010000544.1 GCA_903938955.1 uncultured beta proteobacterium
AGAGGTCGGACAGTCGGTGCTTGGGCGCTAGGGTGGCTCAGTGTAGGGGAAGGTTTGCCACCGCCGCGCACGGGCCAATGGCTCGGGGGCGGGTCTTCAGCACGGCCCGTCGGTAGGCACCTGGCCCGCTTCCATTTGCACGGCGGCCACCAATTGGGCTTCGAGCAAGGCCACGGCGGGGCTGAGCGTCCCCGGCGCGCGGTGCAAGGCAATTTCGATTTCGGGCAAGCGCGGCAAGGCGTGCTCTGCGCCCAGCACCCGCCATTCGGGCGGCACCATGCTTTGTGCCACCACGGTCAATGCCAGTCCGCCTGAGACCGCGAGTTTTCCGCCGGCAAAACTTTGGCTGGTATAGGCAATGCGCCAGGGTATTTGCGCCGCGTCCAGCGCCGCGAGCGCGTGCTCGCGAAACACGCAACCCTCAGGAAACAGCGCCAGCGGCAAGGGGCTGACCTCAAACGCCAGGTGCTGGCGCGAACCGGTCCACACCAGGTGCTCGGTGCGCAGCACCTGCCCGCGCCGGCGCTTGGGCTGGCGTGTGATCAGCGCCACGTCAAGTTCGCCCGCCTCCACGCGGTTGAGCAAGTCGCCGCTCAGCGCACCAATCACCTCAAGCTGCACCCGGGGGTAGGCGTGGGCAAAGTGCGCCAGCACGCCGGGCAAAAACTGGTGGGCGTAGTCGTCGGGCATGCCCAAGCGCACATGGCCCTGAGCATGGGGCTGGTCCAGGGCCACCAAGGCTTCTTCGTTCAGGCGGATCATGCGCCGCGCATAACCAAGCAGCACCTCGCCCTCTTCGGTGAGTTTGATGTTGCGGCTGTCACGGTGCAGCAGTTGGTGGCCCGTCAGGTCTTCGAGCTTGCGCAGCTGCATGCTCACAGCCGACTGGGTTCGGCACAAATACTGCGCCGCACGGGTAAAGCTGCCGCTATCGACCACCGCCGAGAAGGCTTGCAACAAAGCCAAATCCAGGTATTTGAGCATCGCACACCTCTTTGCTTGCATCACGTTATTTGATGCATAGGATAACAATTATTCGTTTGCGCTCACACGTTTGCCGACCTACATTGGCCTTGCGTGCCCTCACCGGCGCGAATTTTTTTCGATGGCAATCCACCTACTTGCACCTTGAGGAGACACACAAAAATGAAGCACCACGACACCGTTGACAACACATCACTGGCGCTTGACCGCCGACAGCTCATCTCTGGCGCCGCTGCGCTGGGCCTTGCGTCTGGCCTGGCGGCATTTCCCGCCGCTGCACAAAGCACACCCAAAAAAGGTGGAGTTTTGCGCATGGGCATGGAGGGCGGCTCGGCCTCGGACAGCCTGGATCCGCGCACCTACGCCGACTCCATTCCTATCTCCTACAGCCTGATGTTCTGGAACCAGCTGGTCGAAATTGACGCCAAAGGCAATGCCACACCCGAACTGGCTGAAAGCTGGGAATCCAAACCCGGCGCCGCCGAATGGATCTTCAACATCCGCAAGGGCATCACCTTCACCTCGGGCAAGGCCCTGGACGCCGACGACGTCATCTACTCCATCAATATGCACCGCGGCGAGACCAAGTCGCCAGCCAAAGGCATTCTGGAGCCGATTACCGACATCAAAAAGCTGTCGTCGCACCAGATCCAGATCAACATGAAGTCGGGCAATGCCGACCTGCCCTTTGTGCTGTCGGACTACCACTTGCTGATCGTGCCCAACGGCACCACGGACTTCTCCAAACCCGACGGCACCGGCGCCTACACCTTGGTGGAGTGGCAACCCGGCGTGCGCGTGGTGGCCAAGCGCAAACCCGGCGCCTACTGGAAAGCCGGCCGGGGCAACTTTGACAGCGTGGAACTGCGCTACATCGGCGACTCCGCTGCGCGCACCCAGGCCCTGGTGACAGGCGCGGTGGACGCGGTCAACCGCCTCAACCCCAAAACCGTGGCCTTGCTGTCCAAAAACAAAGACATCAACATCACCCGCACCAAGGGCACCGGTAACCGCTACGGCTTTGTCGCACTGATCGACAACGACCCCTACAAAAACCACGACCTGATGCTGGCGCTCAAACACGGCATTGACCGGCAAAAAATCATCGACAACGTGTTCTCGGGTTTTGCCTCTATGGGCAATGACCAGACCGTGGGGCCAGCCGACCGCTTTTACAACGCAGCCCTCAAAGCCAAGGCCTACGACCCGGACAAGGCCGCCTTCCACTTCAAGAAGGCCGGCTCGCCAGGGGGCTTGGAAGCCCAGGTGTCCGAAGGCTGCTACTCGGGCGCGACCGACTCGGGCGTGATCTTTCAGGAAACGCTCAAAAAAGCCGGCATTGGCCTGGAAGTCAAACGCGTCTCGGGCGACGGCTACTGGGACAATGTGTGGATGAAGGCACCGTTTTGCTCGGTCTTCTGGGGCAACCGGCCCACGGCGGATTTGCAAATTTCGACGCAATTCCTATCAGGCGGCGCCTGGAACGACACCCACTTTGCCAGCGCAGCCATGGACAAGCTGGTAATTGCCGCGCGCATTGAACTCAACGAAGGCAAGCGCCGCGAAATGTACGCAGAGGCCCAGCGCCTGATATCAGAAGACGCTGGCATGGTCTGCTTTGCCGTAGGCGACCAGATGGACGGCTGTAGCAAAAAACTCAGAGGCCTGGAGTCGCACGCCCGCTACGACATGAACGACAACCGCCTGGCAGAAAAAGGCTGGTTCGCTTAAGGCCCAGCGCCAACCCCAGCCACGCCCTTCCCTGCGCCTTTCTCTGGCGCGGGGAAGGCGCGCGCCTCACACACCTATTGGGAGACATATTTTGAAAATCGGATTTATTGGCCTGGGCAATATGGGCTCGGCGTCAGCGCGCAATATCCAGCGCGCTGGCCACACCCTGGTGGTGAACGACATCAACCGCGACGCCGCCAACGCATTTTTGGCCCAGGGCGCGCAATGGGCTGCCACGCCGGCCGCCGTGCTCGATGCGGCGGACATTGTCTTCACCATGGTGTTTGGCCCGGCAGACATTGAACAGGTGGTACGCGGCCCACAAGGATTTTTAAGCACCCGCTGCCAGGGCAAAGCCTGGGTGGACATGACCACCAGCAGCCCGCAACTGATGCGCGCACTGGGCGCCGAGTTTGCAGCGGCCGGTGGCATGCCGGTGGATTCGCCCGTGACCGGCTCGATCGACTCGGCCATCCGGGGCGACATGATTTTGTTCGTGGGCGGCACCGATGCGGACATTGCCCACGTCACGCCGGTGCTGGAACTAGTAGGCGAAATCCGCCGTGTAGGCGCCT
>CAJAFJ010000545.1 GCA_903938955.1 uncultured beta proteobacterium
GGCGTGTCAGCCACCGGGGCCTGGTGGCTGAAAAATGACATCAACACCACCGCCAACGCCGCGTTTGAGCAAGGGGCCCATCGCATCGCCACTGAAGTGGCGCGGCGCTTTAGCCACCCCATCTATGGCCTGAATGGCGCCAAAGGGGTGTATGCCGCCTCGGTGAACGTCGAACGTGACGAGTTTCGGGCCTCTGTGGAATCGCGCAACCTGGCGATTGAGTTTCCCGGCGTACGGGGTCTGGGCTTCATTCAGCAGGTCCGGCGCCAGGACGTGGCTGCCTTTGTGGCCGCCGTCAAGGCCGACAAGGCCCCGCAGTTCGCGGTCCGCCAAATGGAGGACCGCCATCACGACCTCATGTACATCGTCAAATTCATTGAGCCCGCCGCCAGCAACCCAGGCGCAACCGGGTTGGATGTAGGCTCCGAGGCCCGCCGCCGCGCCGCTGCCCAGCGCGCCATTGATACAGGCGAGCCCACGGTCACGGCCGTCATCGCCTTGGTGCAAGCGGACCAAACCACGCCAGGGGTGCTGCTGTATGTGCCGGTGTATGCCAACGGCACGCCCCCCACCAACACCGCCGAGCGGCGGGCCAAGCTGCTCGGGCTGGTGTATGCGCCGATTGTGCTTGCTGAATTGCTGGACAACATGCCAGACATCCAATCCGGCCTCTTCGATTTTGAACTGTTTGACAGCACGGACAACACGCCAGCCGCACCCCTGATTTTTGATGCCGACCAGCATTTAAAAGGCGTGAAAGCCGGTCACACGGGCTTTGAAAATCGTCAGTTTCAAACCACCCACCCCGTGACGTTACCGGGTCGTGTCATGCAATTACGCGTGAGCAGCCTGCCCAAGTTTGAAGCTGGCATTCAGCATGACATCCCCGGTTTATTTTTAATGGGCGGGGTGCTGGTCAGCGCCCTGCTGTCGCTGCTGATCTGGCAACAAGCCGGTGGCCGACGCCGTGCAGAAGTCATGGCCCGGCACATGACAGGCGAATTTGAGGCCGCTTCGCGCGACAAGGAGGCCCTGTTCAACACCCTCAACCAGCACGCCATTATTTCCATTGCCAACCGGGCCGGCAACATCACGGAGGTCAATGACGCGTTCTGCACCATCAGCGGCTACAGCCGTGAAGAACTGCTGGGAAGCAACCACCGCATCGTCAACTCGGGGCCGCAGTCCGAGATCGACTGGGCGTATGTGTGGCAAACCATCAGCAGCGGCATCCCCTGGCGCGGCACGGTCTGCAACCGTGCCAAAAACGGCGCGTTTTACTGGGTGGACACCTTCATTGCGCCCTTCAGAGGAGATGACGGTCAGATTGAAAAATACATCTCGATTCGCACCAACATCACGGCCAACAAGCAGGCCGAACTGGCGCTGCACTGGAACCAGTCGCTGCTGCAAATGATGGCCAGCTCATCGCCGCTGGGCTTTCTGGTGGTGGACAACCGCACCGACCAGATCATTTATGTCAACCAGCGTTTTTGCGAGATTTGGGGCATTGAACATCTGGCCGAGCGCCTGCGACGGGGAGAGCTCAAAAACAAGGAGATTCTCGGTGACTGCCTGGCAGTGCTGGTCGATGCGCCCGCCTTTGTCGCCTCGTGTGAACCGCTGCAGGACGAAGCCAACCGCGTCACACTGGAGGACGAGATTGCCTTTACCCAAAACCGA
>CAJAFJ010000546.1 GCA_903938955.1 uncultured beta proteobacterium
TCCACACCCCAAGGCTTGGCGCCTTTGACTTTTTCCAACACCTCGGCTTTCACACCTGAAGTGATATCTTCACGTTTGGTCGACAGCAACTCTTTGACCGTACGCTTGTTAATTTCTTCCTGGAACGCATTGCGCACGACACGATTGAGTTGAGTCGCACCATCGGCCTCAGTCAAACCAACGTTGCGAATGTACTGCGAAGGCTCGGAAATACGCCACCGCACATACCAATCCACCACGACACGTTGTTTTTCTGCCGTGAGCATAGGCTCGGTGTCGCTGGTCTCCAAGGTCAGCAGACGCTTGTCGATATAGGAAACATTCTGAAACGGAGGGGGCAGCTTGAAGTTCAAACCGGGTTCGGTGATGACCTCTTTGATCTGCCCGAGGGCATAGACCACACCAAACTGCCGCTGATCCACCACAAACAACATGGAACTGGCAAGCGCCAGCGCCACCATAAAGGACGAAAAAATTAGACCTAGCCTGTTCATTAGGGGCTCCTAGCGGGTGTCACGTTCACGCGAACGCGGGACATCCCGGGTACGCGCATCAGGGGTTGCAGCGGCAGGTGTGTTGACAGGCAAGGCGCCTGGCGCAGCAGCGGGCGGCGCATCGGCACCCTGCCCGTTCAATTGCATCACTTTGTCCAGCGGGAGATACAACAAGTTTGAACCTTGCCGGGAGTCCACCATGACCTTGGTCACGTTGCTGTAAATTTGCTGCATGGAGTCGAGGTACATGCGGTCACGCGTGACCTGAGGTGCTTTCTGGTACTCAGCCAACACCGACTTAAAGCGCTGCGCATCACCTTGCGCCTGAGACACAATTTTTGATTTGTAGGCGTCAGCCTCTTCTTTCAAGCGCGAGGCAGAGCCCACTGCCCGTGGGACCACATCGTTAGCGTAAGCCTGGGCTTCGTTCTTGGCACGTTCGCGCTCCTGACCGGCTTTGAGCACATCATCGAAGGCAGCCTGAACCTGTTCGGGCGGACGAACGCCCCCCTGCTGCAAGTTGATACCGACCACTTCAATACCCACTTTGTAGCGATCAAGAATGGTTTGCATCAAAGCACGAACCCGGGGTGCAATCTGGTCGCGCTCTTCAGACAAGGCGCTGTCCATGCGCATCTTGCCGACGACTTCACGGACAGCCGTTTCAGCAGCCTGAACCACGGCCTCGCCAGGATTTTTACTCTCGAACAGAAAAGCCCGCGCATCACTGAGGCGGTATTGAACGGCAAACTTGATTTCGACGATATTTTCGTCTTCGGTCAACATGGCCGACTCACGCAGACCGGTGGCTTTGATGACCGTGTCGCGACCCACATCCACCGAGCGAATCTGAGTCACAAAAATCAACTCATGCCGCTGAATCGGATAAGGCAGACGCCAGTTGAAACCCGCGCCCACAGAAGATTTGTATTTGCCGAACTGCGTAATAACGGCTTGTTGTCCCTCTTGGACGATAAAAAAGCCAGTTCCCAGCCAGATGAGCAAGACAACGCCAGCAATCAGGCCAACGCCAATGCCAGCACTTTTCATATCGGGTTGAAAACCACCACCCGAACCATTGCCGCCCCCGGTACCACCAAGACCGCCGCGTCCGGTATTTTTCAATCCACCAAAAATCCCACCCAGTTTTTGGTTGAAATCACGCCACAACTCATCAAGATCGGGCGGCCCTTGATTAGGGCCCTTCTTTTGACCCCGATCATTGTTGTTTCTGGGGGGGGTGACGGGATCTTTGGCGTCTGAGCCCGGCTTATCGATCTTCTCGCCGTCAGACGGCTTATCGTCGCTGCGACCCCAGCGTGGATCATTCAGGTTGAACATACCCCTGAGTCGGTCTGGGGATAAAACCCAGAAAAAATTTCGCAAATGAAGTTTCATCTCTTCTTCTCTTGTGTATCGATTTTGAATTGTGCCTAATCAGGACTCAGCCACATGATCGTCAGGGAAATACGCGTCATCTTTAGGTGGCAAATCGCCTCCACTCACAATGCGCGCCAATTCAAGCCGTAAAGCCTGAACGCCTTCGCCATTTTTTGCACTCAGGAAAATGCGCGGTGTTTGCACACCACTCAAATCAAAGGTATCGCTCAGCTGATGCGGGCGATGCGCATCATCAAGCGCATCGAGCTTATTGAAAACCAATACTTGAGGAATATCAGCTGCACCAATTTCGCGCAGCACACGCTGAACTTCGGCCATTTGTTCTAAAAAATTCGGACTGGCCGCGTCCACCACATGAATCAGCAAGTCAGCATCGACGGCTTCTTGCAGCGTCGCTTGAAAGGCATCAATCAAACCATGCGGCAA
>CAJAFJ010000547.1 GCA_903938955.1 uncultured beta proteobacterium
AACCGAGCCGCCCAGATAGGGCCGAAACTCGGCCATGCGCCCCATCCAGAGCAGCGCGAGCTGGCGCAAAGCCAGTAACTCAGCCGGTTGCGTGTCGGCACAAAAAATCGCGATGTGCTCCATGACCGCATCTTCAACTTCGTCATTGCCTGGCAGTGGCGTGCGCACGGGCAAACCCATTTGCTTGAGCGCGCGGCGTTTGGCCGGGCCGTATTCCAACCCCTCCTCGACCACCAAACTGGCTGCCACGGCAGAAATTTCTAATGTTCGGGATTCCATAGGCTGCCATTTTGCCAACATTTCTTAAGCCTCACGGCCGGCCTAAAATCAAACCATGCATATTCACATTCTTGGTATTTGCGGCACCTTCATGGGGGGCCTGGCGGCATTGGCACGGGAAGCGGGGCACAAAGTCACGGGTTGCGATGCTGGCGTCTACCCGCCCATGAGCGACCAGTTGCGCGCACTCGGCATTGAGTTGATGGAAGGCTTTGGCGCCGATCAATTGGCCTTGCAACCCGACCTGTTTGTCGTGGGCAATGTGGTGAGCCGCGCGCACCTGGCCGATGGCACGCCCAAGTTTCCCTTGATGGAAGCCATTCTGGATGCCGGCCTGCCCTACACCAGCGGCCCGCAATGGCTGGCCGAGCATGTCTTGCAGGGCCGTCACGTGATTGCCATTGCCGGCACCCATGGCAAAACCACCACCACCGCCATGACCACCTGGGTTCTGGAATGCGCCGGGCTACAACCCGGTTTTCTGGTCGGCGGCGTGCCCATGAACTTTGACGTCTCCGCGCGATTGGGCGGCGGCAAGTACTTTGTGATTGAAGCGGATGAATACGACACCGCATTTTTCGATAAACGCAGCAAATTTGTGCATTACCGCCCGCGCACCGCTGTGTTGAACAACCTGGAGTTTGATCACGCCGACATCTTTGATGATCTGCCGGCGATTGAGCGTCAATTTCATCATTTGGTGCGCACCGTGCCGGGAACAGGTCCGCATGGCTCAGGCCGCGTGGTGGTGAATGGCCTGGAAGAAAGTCTGGCCCGCGTGCTGCATGCCGGCTGCTGGAGCGAGGTGCGCAGCTTTGGCGCCGCCGTGAGCGACTTCACCGCCGCGGGTGAACCGCATGAATTTGATGTGCTGTACCAAGGTAAAACGGTCGGCCATGTGACTTGGGCGCTGACCGGCATGCACAACCAGCTCAATGCACTGGCGGCGATTGCCGCGGCCGAGCACGTAGGTGTGTCGCCCGCCGTCGCCGCAAGCGCCTTGGGTACTTTTGAAAATGTGAAACGCCGCATGGAAGTGCGCGGTACCTTGGCGCGAGCCGACGGCAACATCACGGTGTATGACGATTTTGCCCATCACCCGACCGCCATCCGCACCACGGTGAACGGACTCAAGCGCCGCCTCCAACCCGGCGAGCGGATTCTGGCCGTGTTTGAGCCGCGCTCCAACACCATGAAATTGGGCGCCATGAAAGCACAACTGCCCTGGAGCCTTGAAGACGCTGACCTGGCTTTTTGCCACAGTGGCGGGCTGGGCTGGGATGCGCGTGACGCACTGGCGTCCATGGGTGAGCGAGCACAGGTGACTGACACCATTGACGACTTGGTAACTCAGGTCACGGCACAGGCCAGAGCCGGTGATCACATCGTGTGCATGAGCAATGGCAGCTTTGGCGGCATTCACCTCAAGCTGCTGCACGCACTGCAAAAGTAACAGCGCCCCACCCCATTGTCATAACGGGGCGGGGCAAACGGACCTTACGCCGCCCGGCGCGCCTTGACCGCCGCCGACAGCATCTCCAGCGACTGGCACGAATCATCCCAACCCAGGCAAGCATCGGTGATGCTTTGGCCATAGGCCAGCTGGCTTGAGTCGTCTTTACCGGGCGTGAATTTCTGTGCCCCCGCCTGCAGATGGCTTTCCACCATGACGCCGAACACGCTGGTGGAGCCCGCCGTGATCTGGGCCGCAATGTCGCGCGCCACCTCGATTTGCTTCTCGAACTGCTTGCTGCTGTTGGCGTGGCTGCAATCCACCATCAGCGTGGCAGGCAGTTTGGCTTTCACCAGGTCTTTGCAGGCTTCTGCAACGCTGGCGGCGTCATAGTTAGGCGCCTTGCCTCCACGCAGGATGACGTGGCAGTCCGGGTTGCCGTTGGTTTGCACAATCGCCACCTGGCCGTTCTTATGGACGGACAAGAAGTGGTGACCGCCGGCAGCGGCTTGGATCGCGTCGGTGGCAATTTTGATGTTGCCGTCAGTGCCATTCTTGAAGCCAATCGGGGCCGACAGGCCGGAGGCCAGTTCGCGGTGCACCTGGCTTTCGGTGGTGCGGGCACCAATCGCGCCCCAAGAGATCAAGTCGCCCAGGTATTGGGGAGAAATCACGTCGAGAAACTCGCTGCCGGCGGGCAAGCCCATGCGGTTGATCTCAATCAGCAACTGGCGTGCGATACGCAGGCCTTCGTCGATGCGGAAGGTTTCGTCCAGGTACGGGTCATTGATCAGACCTTTCCAGCCGACCGTGGTGCGGGGTTTTTCAAAATACACGCGCATCAC
>CAJAFJ010000548.1 GCA_903938955.1 uncultured beta proteobacterium
GAGCACCGCCTGCCCTGTGACTCCAGCCTGATCAGCCGGTTCCGCAAGGACCTGGGTGAAGGCGGAGTGGAAGAACTTTTGAAGACCACGATCGAGACGGCGGTGGCTATTGCGGCGGTGAAGAAGACCGATTTGCAGCGGGTGATTGTGGACACCACGGTGGCCGAGAAGGCCATTGCCCACCCCACCGACAGCCGCCTGCTGGATGTGGCCAGGAAGAAGCTTGTGCGCCTGGCCCAACGCAGTGGCATTGCATTGAAGCAGACCTATGACAAGGAGTGCACCGCCTTGCGTCGCAGGGCTGGCGGCTACGCCCACGCCAAGCAGTTCCGCCGGCTGCAACGCGTGGTCAAACGCCAGCGCACCATTCTGGGCGTGCTGATCCGGGAAGTGCAGCGCAAGATGACCGACTTGCCTTCTGATGCACAGGCACCACTGCTGTCCTTGCTGGCCTTGGTAACACGCGTGTGGCAACAAAAGCGCGGTGACAAAAGCCGCGACAAAGTGTTTGCGTTGCATGCGCCAGAAGTCTCTTGCATCGGCAAAGGCAAGAGTGCCAAGCCCTACGAGTTCGGCACCAAGGTGAGCATCGCCGTTGCGCACAAGCCTGGCTTGGTGGTGGGCGCCAGAAGTTACCCTGGCAACCCGTTTGATGGCCACACCCTGTCTGACCAACTCGAGCAGGTCACCAACCTGCTGCAGGACATAGGCGTCAAACCCCACACTGCGGTGGTCGACCTTGGATTCACTGGTGTGGATGCTGACAACCCAGGCGTTGAGATCATCCACAGGCGCAAGTTTAAAAAACTCAGCAATCAGCAACGCCGATGGCTACGCAGGCGCTCAGCAGTGGAACCAGTAATCGGCCACCTCAAAGATGACCACGGAATGCGACGGTGCTGGATGAAGGGCGAAACGGGGGATGCGCTGCATGCAGTGCTGTGTGCGGCAGGCTTCAACATCCGCTGGCTGATGCGGGCGATTCTGGCCAAGGGCATCCAGCCCTTGTGGCAGCTTTTTTTACGCCTGCAATTTGCGTTGCATTGGGCAGTCCAAATCGCCATGGCGCATGTACGCCCGCAGAGTAAGACCGAGTTGTCTGGAACCTACTCGCCACTCATGCAAATTGTTGGCGCAGCCGATCGCCCCAAGTTCGCTTGAATCGCGAATTCGAATTCTTCAACACCGACTTTTTAACAACGTCAAGCCTTCGGATAGTGAGCTTGTGCAGAATATTTGGCAGTCGACGCGCGTCCTGCCAACTATCTGGAATCATCAAGCCGGAATCAGGTGCTGGAAAATTGTCTGAGACCAAATTTGCCAACAGCTCCGCGAAAGGTTCAACTTCAGACTTCTTGATGTGAATCCTGTCGTTAAGGAAAAAACTGGCCATCACCGGCGGAAGCCCGCGTGAGTCATATATGACCTTTGCCCGTTCGACGACTTTATGTCGCATAGCCTCGCTTGCCTGCTGAGGCATCTGGCCTGGCATAGGCTCTCTGTAGAGCTCGGTCAGTTCAACTCCAACTATTCTGTCTGCTGCGTGGACGATGAAATCGGGTTCCTCACATGGCTGAACTTGACCAATTGGGAAGTCGTCTATGAACCCTTTAAAACGCTCCAGGCGATGGAGTTCAACTTTCTTCTTGGGTGCGGTCATGAAGCTTTGGAAGCATGGCTATTGTCGCTTGGAGATAAGGAAATTAATGGGCCAAGCGCCGATTTCCTGCGAATTGACCCAGTACAGCCGTAACTGTTGAAATGCAGGTTCACGGGCGATTGCGTTCAATGTTTAGGGTCAGTCTATCGCATGCGTCCTCGGTCAGATCCAGCACGTACTCAAAGCCGACGGACCGTCGCAATAGGGACCCGGTACCATCGGGCTGTACAAGGTCAGGCAGAACATCACGCTGCGGCGCCCTCTCTATGATGCTGAGCCGGGTAAATGTCCTGTAAGTGCGTGGGTTTGTCACCAACCCATGGCCAGAACGAAGTGCGCGAAATCAGAACCCTCAACTTTGCGGGTGTGCAAACTGGACAGGTTCTATCCGCGCTTGGTGGAATGGCCCTGTGCGGGCGCATCGATTGGCGAATCTAGTACAAGTCTGCTTTGGGTGCGCATCACGCGCTCAAATCGCAAACGCTACACTGTACGCAAATGCATGATGTGTGAATTGACGCGCCGTCTATGACTGTTTCTCGTCAAAACCCCAGCCGTCGCTCACCGCGAGGGCTTTACATGAAACCTAGTGCCGTACAAAAATGACCAAGGGTGACCCCCCACTTGCCATAATAAGAGATGGAGCCATCCGCGCCCGGCTGGTGGACCGTATCACCAATAAACACGCACTTGGAGATACGGTCAAGTTGTTTCATGAACTCGGTATTTACCATGGTCGTCACCGTGTGGATCTTGCGCTTATCAACGGCGCCATGCATGGCTATGAGATCAAGAGTGAGGCTGATACGGTGGGACGGCTCGCACAACAGGCGGAAGCGTTCTCGCAGGTTTTTGACAAGATGACGGCCGTGGTTGCGTTTAAGCACTTGGAGCACACCTTGCGCATCGTCCCCGATTGGTGGGGAATCCAGGTAACGGACTATGACAAAAGTGGCCAAGTTGCGATCAGGTCGCTGCGCTCAGGATATGCGAATCCTAATGTGAACGGCCGGGCTCTTGTGGAGTTGTTGTGGCGTGATGAAGCACTCCTTCAGGTGCAAAAAATGCAGTTGCAAGTGCCCAAGCGGGGGGCGAACCGAAAGTATCTCTATGACACATTGGTGGATCAGATGCCCCTGACCCACCTGCGACGTTTTGTCAGAGAAACATTGAAGAGCCGCCCAGCTTGGAGAGTTGCCGCACCGCATGAGTAATGTGGTGGTTATAGGCGACCGTGTTGAAGGTTGAGGCACCGCCAGTACTGCCATGGTCGGTAGCGCATGCGTGGATGTATTTGTCTCCGTAAGAGTACTGTTCTCCCATGTAAATAGCGGGCCTTGATTTGACTAGCGACTGGCACATCGGGCGCAATTGTTCACGACCGTTAGCA
>CAJAFJ010000549.1 GCA_903938955.1 uncultured beta proteobacterium
CAATATCCATCACCAAACTGGCCGCCGTCACTTCGCGTGCCGACCGCTTCATCGGCATGCACTTTTTCAACCCGGTGCCCATGATGGCATTGGTCGAAATCATCCGTGGCCTGCAAACCAGCGATGCCACCCACGATGCGGTGCATGCCATGGCCAAAGTGCTGGGCAAGACACCGATCACGGTTAAAAATGCGCCCGGGTTTGTCGTCAACCGCATCTTGGTGCCCATGATCAATGAAGCCCTTTTCGTGTTGGCCGAAGGCCTGGCTACGGCGGAAGACATTGATGCCGGCATGAAACTGGGCTGCAACCAGCCGATTGGCCCGCTGGCACTGGCCGACATGGTTGGCCTGGATGTGTGTCTGGCGGTGATGGAGGTCTACCTGAGCGAGTATGGCGACAGCAAATACCGCCCCTGTCCTCTGCTCAAGGAAATGGTGGCCGCTGGTCACTTGGGACGCAAAACAGGGCAGGGCGTTTACAAATATTGAATGCATCCAGTTATCTCTGAAATGAGGCATTTAATTAACGTTCAGCAAACCCCATGTCGCCCAGCGACCTGCTGAAATAAGTTTGACACTGACACACGGCTCGAATGGCGTCAAGCATTTCGCTGCCCGCATCCTCCTTGACCACATAGCCACGCGCACCGGCCGCGATGATGTCGGCCACTTGCGCGTGATCGGTGTGAACCGACAGGCCAATGACCTTGACGTTGGGGTGGACCGCAAGCAGTTGTAGGGTCGCTTCAATGCCATTCATGCCGGGCATATTGATGTCCATGCACACCACATCTGGACTCGTCTTATTAACCGCGATCAATACGTCACGCCCGTTACCGACTTCGCCCACCACGTCGATATCCGGGGCCATTTCCAGAATCATTCGCAAAATTTCACGAATCATGGCTGAGTCATCGGCCAGTAAAACACGTAATTTCATGACGGATTCACATGGGTTGCTTGCCGGATGGCGCTGCATAAGGCGTCCATATTCAAGGGCTTGTAATGCACCGCAATGCCGCGCTCGGCCATACTGCGCACCAATGACGGGGCCGTATCGCCGGTGATGAGCAAGACTGGTAATGCCTCGGTAAAGCAATTTCTGAGCGCGGTGATCACATCAAACCCAGTCGCGCCATTGGCCAGCCTGTAATCTGAAATGACAACATCCGGCTGGCGACCGGCCAGTTGTTCAAGGAGTAAGGGGCCGGTGGTTGCGGCCACGACGTCATGGCCTTCATTTTCAAGTGCCATCGTCAGGGCATTCAGCACCAGAATGTTGTCATCGACCACACCAATTCTCAAGGCGCGGGGTGCGGGCTCGGTGGGGGGGCTCTCGTGCGACGGAATCGGTGCGCCCACCGGGACTTCAATGGCAAACAAGGAGCCGCGCCCCGGTCTGGATTGAACCCGGATTTTCAAGCCCAACAAGGCGGCGGCCTTGGCCGCGATGGCCAAGCCCAGACCGCTGCCCCGGTTGCGTGATTCATCGCCCAATTGCCGGAACTCTTCAAAGATGATGTCGGTCTTATCCGCCTCAATGCCGATGCCGGTGTCCCAGACTTCGATCCAGAACTTATCCTGGTGGCGTCGACAGCTCACCAACACGCCGCCCTGGTCGGTGTACCGGATCGCGTTGGCAATGAAATTCCCCAAGATCCGACGTAGCAGTTGTGGATCGGTGCGGCCGACCGCCTGGGTTTGGCGCGTTCGCAGGCACAGGCCCTTCGATTCGGCCTCGGTCGCGTAAACCGATACCAGATTGGCGAGCAGCGCATCCAGGGCGATGTCGGATACCTTGGGTTTGACGACCCCCGCTTCAAGCTTGCTGACATCGAGCAAGTCCGTGAGCAACTCACTCAGGCTGTCAATACAACTCTGGATCTTGGACACCACGCCCGCGCTGTCTGCGGTCATGCGGGGTTTAAGCAGGCCAACCAACAAGGAGAGGGCGGTGAGGGGTTGGCGCAGGTCATGGCTGGCGGCGGCTAAAAAACGTGATTTGGCGCGATTCGCCTGTTCAGCATCCGCTTTGGCCGCCATCAACTCGGCTTCGATGAGTTTGCGCGGCGTGATGTTGCGGGCAAAACCGACCGTACCGATGGCTCGTCCGTCGACCTTGATCGGGGACTTGTAGGTTTCAAACCATTCGTGTTGACCGCCGGTGTCGATCAACTCATCCACCTGCTTGCTGATGCCACTGCGCAGCACCTCCAAATCATCGGCGCGGTAGGCTTGGGCGAATTCTGGCGTAGCAATATCATCATCGTTCATGCCCACCATCGACTGGGCATCCATCCCATACTGGCTGGCAAAGGTCTGGTTCACGGCAAGAAAGCGGCTGGCTTCGTCTTTGAGCCAGACCATAAAGGGGAAGTTGTCGATCAACGCGCGCTGGTATTGCTCACGTTGGCGCAAGTCCATTTCCAGCTTGTGTCGCTGTGTGATGTCCGTCCCGATGCCCACCAGCGCGACCGGGCGACCGGACTTGTCCTTGACCAAAGTGGTACGCAAATCGCGTAGCGCGTACGAGCCATCGGCCATCAGATTTTGGACATGCCCCTGCCATGATCCCTGGGTCAGGGTGGCTTGCACAATCTCTTCCTGGCTCGCATCGGCCAGGGTGCCATTGCCATAAGCTGAGACATGGCCGCCGATCATGGCGTCACGGGCAAGGTTGAGTGCCCGGGCCTCGGCTTGATTCACGTAAGTGATAACACCTTCCAGGTCGGTAATGGTGACGTGATCCTGAATTTGATCCAGGACCAGTGACTGAATGTGGAGTTGTTCTTCTTGTTGTTTGCGCACTGAAATGTTGTTCAGCACGACTCTGAGTTCCGTATGGCCGTTTTTGTCCTGCACCAAAGTCATCACGAGATCAACCCAAAATGGTATTGCGTCCTGGTTGATCATTCGCAGTTCACACGACTGCATTTGCCCGGGTTGGGTGAGTTTTTTTCGATTCAGGTAGTACGTGTCCTGGTCTTCCCGGCAGATGAAGTTTGAGAATGGACGTTGGGCAAACGCGCTACGGGGCATGCCAAAAAGGGTCGCCATGGTCAAGTTGACTTGCTTAATCATCCCGGTGTCGTTTAAGGTGCCGTAGCCCACGGGCGCCATATCGTACAAATCGACATAGCGGGATTTTGAGACGTCAAGCTCCGCCAGTGCCCGGCGTAACTCCTCGTTCTGCATTTCAAGCTCAATTTGATGCACGCGCAGTTCATGCAGCGCCAATTCAACGGTCGTCGCGCTACCCAGTGGCAGCGCTTGTGCCGAATAGGACTGCAAGGCCATTTCCGCACGCAGGCGTAAGTGTTGCCGTTCGGTGTTTTCGACCTGTGCTGCGCTGTCAGGCCGTGCAGGGTTGAGGGGGGTGATTGAGGATGTCATCTTCGCCGTATCGACTTTGCAACTTTGAATTCCACGCATCCACCTAAGCCATTTCACAATCTGGCGGTTCATAAAACCGAACCAGGTTTCGTCCGTTCTCTTTGGCTTGGTACATGGCCGCATCCGCCCATCGGAGAATATCCACCTGGCTCACATCGTTGTTGACAAAAACAACCGCGCCGATACTGGCCGAGCATCGGTGTTCAATGACGGTCGTTGTGTTTTTCTGCGTGATACTCAATCGGTAGGGTTCTGACAAGCAGGTTCTGATTTTTTCAGCAACCGCGCGCGCCTGGGCCGTGGACACCACTTTGTCTTTATCGAGTTCGCCGAGAATGACCACGAATTCATCGCCGCCATAGCGCGCGACGGTGTCCACCTCACGAACACAGCCGGTCAATCGTTTGGCGGCTTCTATCAGCAGTAAATCGCCTACCAGGTGACCATGTTTGTCGTTCAGTGGTTTGAAGTTATCCAGGTCCAGGATCAGCGCGGCGGCGTAACACGCATTGCGTTTGCTGGCCGCCATCGTTTGGCTCAGCCGATCTTCGAGCAGTCGACGGTTCGCCAATTGCGTCAGGGGGTCATAGAACGCCAGGAGCTGAACTTGCCGCTCAAGTTGTTTGCGCTCTGTGATTTCATTTTTGACGGCCACATAGTGGGTCACCACCCCAGCCGGCGTTTTGATGGGGGCGATTTGGGTGTCTTCACAATAAATCTCGCCATTTTTTCGCCGATTAATCAGTTCCCCTTTCCACATCTGGCCCTGGGTGAGTTGCTGCCACATCGTCACATAGGTTTCATGGGGTACTTGCCCCGACTTCAGCAGGCTCGTTTTCTTCCCCAAGGCTTCATTGGCACTGTAGCCAGAGACCCCGGTGAATCGAGGATTCACATACTCGATGCGGCCCTCCAAGTCCGTGATGACAACCGAGGCCGGACTTTGCTCGACCGCCACAGATAGTTTGCGCAGCAAGTCTTCAGATTGTTTGCGCCGCGTGACTTCCCCTTCAAGCTCGGCACACTTGGATTCAACTTGCCGTCGCAACTGTTCTCGCTCCAGCAGGTTGCGGATGCGTTGACGCGCGATGGCGACGTTGATGGGCTTGGTAATGTAATCAGCGGCGCCGAGGGCGAGCCCGGCCATTTCTGAGTCAATATCGTGCAAGGCCGTCACAAACACCACCGGAATATCTTTCAGTGTGGGCTCCGCCTTGAAGCGGCGACACGCCTCAAAGCCATCCATCACGGGCATCATGACATCCAGCAGAATCAGGTCCGGGGGGGATTGTGCCGCCAGAGCCAGGCCCCGTTCGCCCGAGCTAGCGACTTGCAGCGCGAACTCGTTTGACAACGCTTGCCCCAGCGTCCACAGATTGGCGGGAACATCGTCAATCGCCAAAATTCGCGGTTTAGCAGTCATGACAAACCCTTCTCTGTCTGACGGGCGCACAGCAGACGCAAACGTTGGAGTGCCACATCAAAACGGAACATTCTGGCTTCCAACGCGATCTCTTGCACCTCCTGCGCCAGCTCGGTTCCCAACACCAAGGCCTGCACGTCGTTCAAGCGGTTGATCGCTTCAAACATATTATTTGTCAACAAGGGGTCGATTTCTTTGATCAACGTCATTAGTGCAAGGATGTCTAACGGTTGACAGTCCAACGCTGCCAGCGGCTTCACCGTTGGCCCCTGTGTCGATGACAGCCATTTGGACAGTGTCGATTTCAGCTTGTCGACGGCAATCGGCTTGCTCAGAAAGTCATCCATCCCCACGGCCAGGCAATGTTGTCGGTCTTCCTCAAACGCATCGGCTGTCAAGGCGATGATGGGAAGGGGCTGTTGTTGATGCTCCCGTTCCCATTGGCGTATGTGTTCGGTGGCGGTGTAACCGTCCATCACCGGCATGTTCAGGTCCATCAGGATGAGGTCCGGCAGGTCCCCTTGGGTAATGCGGTCGACCGCCTGCTGCCCATTGTTGACCAAGGTCATGCCCACCCCCAGTTTGTTTAACAACGCCTCGATCACCATGCAATTCACCACATTGTCCTCCACCACCAGCACCCGACCGCGTAGCTGGGAGCTCGCCAGGTCAGACGGGTCCTCCGTCGGGGGCGACCGCTCAGAGCGACGACTGTCTTCACCCTCTGCGACCAGTTTGGCGCGCAGGCGGAACCAAAACCGGGAGCCTTCGCCGACGACACTTTCCACGCCCACATCACCGCCCATCGCCTTGGCCAGATTGGAAACGATGGATAAACCCAGCCCAGAACCGCCAAATTGACGCGTGGTTGAACTGTCCGTTTGGGAGAACGGTTTGAACAGCAATTCCAGCTTCTCTGGGGGGATGCCAATACCTGAATCGCTGACCGAAAACTCCAGCAGCGCAAATTCATCATCCCGTTCAAGCTCGGCGCCTTCCATGCGAACACGCCCCTGAAGGGTGAACTTTATCGCGTTGCCGACCAGGTTCGACAGCATTTGACGCACTCGGTGAGCGTCGCCCTGATAACGCTGGGTGACAGGACCCCGCCATTGGTAGTCGAATTGCAATGTTTTGGCTTGTGCCGCACCCGAGAATAAAGTTCGCGTTTCGTGGAGGAGCGACTCCGGCTCAAACATGGTGTTATCAAGCTGAAGCTTGCCGGCCTCAATCTTGGACAAGTCAAGAATATCGTTCAGCAGTGCTAATAAAGTCTGCCCGGAAGACAGGATGGTCCGCGCATAGTCTTGCCGCTCACTGTCGATCAAATCGGGCATCAACAGCAGCTGCGCCATGCCTAAAATGCCATTCATCGGGGTGCGAATTTCATGACTCATGGTGGCCAGAAATTGACTCTTGGCAATGTTGGCGGTCTCTGCCGCCTCCTTTGACGCATGCAGCTCGCAGGCGCGTTTTTCTTTCTCTTCGTTTTGAGAAATCAGATCTTGGTTGGCAATGACCAACAGTTGCTGCACCTGCCGCTGTTGTGTAATGTCTTCAAAAATCCAGATACTGCCCGTCTCCGGCGCCTGCTGGTCGAGCAACTTGCCTGACAGACGCATCCAGACCAGGGTGCCATCTTTGCGACGCATCTCCCAGTCGCTTGAAAAGTTGCCTTGAAGTGACAGCGCGGGATAGGCCGTGCGCCCAAACGCCTCGTACGATTCTTGCGACGGGTAGATAAATTGGGTGTTGCGGTCAGCCATTTCAGCGCTGGAGTAGCCCAACATGTCGCTCATGCGGTGGTTGGACCAGACCTGATTTCGGTCGCGAACATACATGATGCCGACGCTGGAATTTTCGAGCACCGTGGCGAACAGCCGCGTTTCTTCGGCCAGCCGCTCTTGTGTTTTGATTCGGTCCGTGATGTCGGTGTGCGTAATGACCACCCCGGTGTTCACCTCGTCGCCCAAGGGCAGTACGACCATCCGGAACCAGCGCTGAACGGTGGGTGAGTGGCAGGGGTATTCAAGACTGAAACTGGGCGCTTGCCCTGCCAGAACGGACCGAATGCCTTTGAGCGTCATCTTCACCTCAGACGACTCTGGCCCCACCACCGCCTCGCAAACACGCAGGTAATTCGCACCGATGTCGAGGCTCTGGTCCACACCCCCGTTAGGCCCCGGATTTTCCTGGGCAAAACGTTGCCACGGGTCATTGACCGTCAGAATGCGGCCTTCATGGTCGAGCACGGCGATCTCTGCATCGACAGAATTCAAGATGATATTTTTGAAGGCTTCGCTTTTTTTGAGATCATCTTCCGTCCGTTTGCGCTCGGTGATGTCTTCATAGGTGCCCAACAAGCCCACTATTTCATGATGCGCATTCTTCAAGGGCACCTTGGAGGTGCGCAGCCAGATCGTCTCGCCACTGGGTGTCGTTTGCGGTTCATCATAAAAAAGTCGCGCTTTGCCTGAATCCATCACCAGGCAGTCATCGGCACGGTAGCGCTCGGCTTGTTCCACCCACCCGAGCTGAAAATCGTCTTTGTCGATCACGTCGGCAGGTTGCGACTTGCCGGCGTCGCGGGCAAAAGCGGCATTGCAGCCGAGGTAACGCAGCTCACGATTTTTCCAAAAAATTCGCATCGGCACCGTATTGATCACGGCCAGCAGCAAATCCCGTGATTCGGTCAGCGCGTCGGCCGCCAGATTGCGCAGA
>CAJAFJ010000550.1 GCA_903938955.1 uncultured beta proteobacterium
AGAACTGGAGACCACAGCTGAAGTTAGCTCAATGCGATGGCGACTATATCGAACTCCTGAACCGCCACACGAGACTGGAAGAGCAATATGAAAGTCTTAAGGAATCCCATGCCAAGCTGGCAGAAGCCACAGATATATTGGGTAGATTAAATCCTTCACCCGACTCGCTGTGTCTGATTGCCGATAAAAAAGGCCTCATTCAATTCAGCAGCAGCAGCGCCAGTTCAATATTAGGACTTCGCAAAAACAGCATCACTAGTTTGCAGCAACTGGTAACGCCTTTTCATCTGCCGCATCTGGACATCATGCTACGCAGTTTGGTCGATGAAAATAGCAACACATGGTCTGACCAGAGCGAGTTTTTTTTGCATTCCAAAGGTGAAACGGGCGAGGACCAATTGTTCATGACGGTCATTTTTCCGTTGGTTCTGGGCCAATCACCCTACACCTGCTGGGTCCTGCGCGATGTATCCGTTACAGCCCTGAACACAGATAACTCAGGTCGATTAAATCATCTTCACCACAGTCTGCATCAGGGTTCAGTGGTGACCGACCCGTGCGGCACCATATTGGGGATG
This sequence comes from uncultured beta proteobacterium, assembly GCA_903938955.1. The sequence continues at coordinate 579 of CAJAFJ010000550.1, forward strand.
GACCTCGCATTTTCACGCGCCACCGGTTACGGCAACTTAGAGCTTACTGGTCAAAACATTAACCTGTTGCGGTCGGTCCGAGGTGATGAAATCATTTCGGAAGAAATTTGGACCGAAACCAAAAAGAATGAACGCTGGCAGGGCCCTGTGACCAATTACACCCAGAGTGGACGACCACTGCGCCAATGGCTGACCGTGACGACAATTAAAGGCAAAGCCAAAAGGAGCAGCGCTTACATCTTCAGCTTTACCGATCTGTCCATGCACATGGGTGCTGAAAGAACCATCCTTGACACCTCTGAATACGACGGTTTGACAGGCTTGCCCGTCATGAGTGTGTTCAATGAAAAGGTTAATCAGAAAATAACCCATGCCTGGGAAGGGGGTCCACGCGTAACCTTACTGGCCATTGAGCTTGATTACCTGAGGTTGTTTGACAATGAACCTGATCGTGACAGGTCAGATGTAGTCATTGAAACAGTAACCGCTCGACTGCTGGAGGTCATACGCGGTTGTGACATGCTGGCACGCTCGGGCCCCCACAGCTTTGTGGCCTTGATGGTTGGACCCAAAAACGAAACCGATGTGGGACCGATTGCCCAAAGGATGATCAAAACGCTGACACGCGACATCCCTGTGTATCAGGAAAAACTGGTCATTGGTGCAAGTATTGGCTGTGCCTCGTTTCCGGTTGATGGCGTTGAAGCCTCGACCTTGTTGGAGCACGCGCATGTCGCCATGCTGCATGCGTACAAGGATGGCGGCAACCGCATTCGGGCTTATAGCCAGCAAATGCCCACATCCACAGCACAATTTAGTCAAACCGTGCATGCCGATTTTCAGCAGGCACTAGCGCAGGACCGATTGTTCCTGGTCTTCCAACCGCAAATTGCCAGCGGCGCACAGTTCAAGATATTCGCCTGCGAAGTGCAACTGCGCTGCCAGCAACCGACGGGCGATGTTGATTGGAAGGACTACACAGCCCATACCGGCCCGCATGAGACGGGCCTGGAGTCGACCGTCTGGATGATCAAAGAGGCCAGTAAACAGCTGAAGAGTTGGGATGCCCAAGGACTACGAGGCATGAACCTTGTGCTCAACCTCACTGCTGCTCAAATCACTAATACAGCCATTGCCGACGCGGTAGCAGACCTGCCAACCGACATTGGCATTGACCCTTGCCGACTGGAACTCACGCTCACAGAAGCGCAAAGCGCATTGATCACCGACAAGGCGTTGGAGCGCTTGATTTTGCTGAAGAAAATGGGGGTGAAAATTGTAGTCTGCGACTTCGGAAGCGGCTATGCGAGCCTGAAAACGCTCAAAAGTCGTCCCTTTGACCGCCTCAAGTTTGAACAACGCTTTACCCGCGAAGTCCAGCCTCAACAACAGCAAGGGGTTGCCGACGCGACGTTCTGGATACAGGCTATAGGTGTCACGATGGCGCTTGAAAATTCTGAAGCCAGCGGCCCGGTGCGAGCGCCATTTGTGCGCCTTAACAAGCACAACGGGCACACGATAGAAGGCTACCTTAAAGGTCAGCCGATGCTCCCCTCTGTGCTGACGAGTTGGGCGCGAAGCCAGGTTCCTAAATATGCTGTACCCAAAAATCATGGATGAGACCGTGTACAACGGTGGGCTGCCTGCTGGTTGGAAAAATAGTCATCATCTGAAATGCGGCCAATATGCCGCGCTGGCCCTGAATGCCCAAGCAACAGCAGATGCCATTCAGGCGCGTTTGGACAAGTGGGAAATCGCTGTCGCAGGCTCCGGCGCTGGCATTTGGAACTGGGACATCGAAAGCAACAAACTTGTTCTTTCAGACAGCGTTTTCTTCATGCTGGGATACCCGGCGCCCAGTGCGCTGATGGAAGTTGATGTCAATGAATTATTGAACTGGATTTATCCTGACGATCGTGGCAAGGCGCTGGAGGAATGGTCCCGTGCTTCAAAAACAACGGTATCAGTGCATCAAGTTGAGCTGCGTTTGTGTCGTCAGGATGGCAGTTATTTGTGGGTCTCCATCCGTGGCGCTCCGATACCCTCTGCAGGCGAATACCCGCTTAGAGCTGCGGGCTCCATCACCGATATTTCAGAGCAACGCTTTGCCAGAGACCAGGTGGAGGACCGAAATGCCCAATTGAACACCTTGTTCACCTTAAGCCCTGATGGTTACGTCGTTTTTGACCATGACGGTTATGTCAAGTACCACAACCCGGCTTTTTTGAGTATCACGGATTGGTCGGATTCAGACCTGATCGGACTCGACGAGGCCGCATTTATCACCGCACTCAACCGTCACTGTGTCAAGGGTAGAAATTTGGAGAGTCTGGCGGATTACGGGCAGACCGGGTGGCCGTCCGATAAAAGTGTCTTGATTGATATTGCGTGCAGCCCACCCAAGGTGATTGAATTGCGTTTGAGGGTAAACCTGAGCGCTACCGTTTCCAAAATCATCTATCTGCGTGATGTGACACACGAGACGATTCTGGAGAGCATGAAAACCAATTTTCTCGCCACCGCTGCGCATGAATTGCGCTCACCCATGGCGGGCATTATGGGGTTCTCGGAACTCTTGCTTGCCCGTGATTTGAACAAACAAGACACGCGTGAGTTTTTGACGATCATTCATGGTAATTCGGTCAGAATGGCCAATATTTTGGACGACTTGCTCGACCTGGCGCGCATCGAGTCGGGCCGCAGCCTCAAAACTACGTTTAAAGCACTTGATTTGTCAGAGGTGGTAAATCTTGCTATTGGCAGTTTCGCGCTTCCCGCCAACAGGCGCTCGGCTGTGATTAATTTTTACGGCAACGTCACCCGCATCTGGAGCGACGCGGACAAGACTCATCAGGTGTTGTTAAATCTGCTGTCAAACGCGTACAAATACTCACCCGTCGGGAGTGACATTGAGGTGACGTTTGTTGAACAAAAAACGGGTACTACAGGTGCTCTTGTCGGTGTCACCATTCGTGATCATGGTGTTGGCATGAGTCCTGCCAGCGTGCAACGTGTCTGCGAACGTTTTTTTCGGGCCAACAAATCCGGGGACGTTCCGGGGAGTGGTTTGGGCATGAGCATTGTTAAAGAAATCATGACCCTGCTCGAAGGGACGCTGCACATAGAAAGCACGCTGGGCGTTGG
>CAJAFJ010000551.1 GCA_903938955.1 uncultured beta proteobacterium
GCCCAGCGGCAACATCCACGGCATGCCGGTGGCCTGCCTGTGCGGCCACGGCCCGCAGGTGCTGATTGAAATCGGTGGCCACATTCCCGCGCTGGACCCGACATCGATTCGCCAGATCGGCATTCGCAGCGTGGACGAAGGCGAAAAACGGCTAGTGCATGACATCGGCATTGACGTGTTTGACATGCGCTACATCGACGAGATGGGCATGCGTCACACCATGGAACAGGCCCTGGCAGGGCTGGATGCCAACACCCATTTGCACGTCAGTCTGGACGTCGATTTTCTCGACCCCGAAATTGCGCCCGGCGTGGGCACCACAGTGCGCGGCGGCCCGACCTACCGTGAGGCGCAGTTGTGCATGGAGATGATTGCCGACACCGGTCGCCTGGCCTCGCTGGACCTGGTGGAGCTCAACCCGGCGTTGGATGTGCGCAACCAGACGGCCGAGCTGGCCGTGGATTTGATCGAGAGCCTGTTTGGCAAAAGCACCTTGATGCGCCAGGCACCGGCGTCACGCTGAGCCCGCCAGCCGGGTGCGCGACAGCAGGGGCAGCAGTTGCACACTCATCATGCTGACAAAGATCAGGGTGCAGCCCGCCATGCCGGCCGCATCCAGCCGGTCGCCCATCAGCAAAAAGCCAAACACCGCAGCAAACAAGGTCTCCGCCGATAAAACAATGGCCGCATCGGCGGCATGTGCATAACGTTGCGCCACCACCTGCGCCGTGAATGCCACCCCGACGGACAGCACGCCGGTATAGGCCAGTGGCCAGGCAGCCGCCTGCAGACTGGCCCAGTTCACCGGCTCATAGAGCAGCGACCAGGCCAGCGCCAGCCCACCGCAGACCAAAAACTGGCCGCCCGCCACCAGAAACGGCGCCGCCAGGCGGTCCGCGACGCGACCAATCAACAGCACATGAAAAGCCCAGGGCAGGGCCGAGGCGATGATCCAGACATCGCCGCGTCCGATCGACAGTGAACTGGCGCCGGACAGCAGGTAGGCCCCGACCAGACACGCCACCGCCCCCGGCCAGACCGACCAGTGTGGCCAATGGCGCCAAATCAGCCAGCCCAGCACCGGCACCAGTGGCACATACAGCGCGGTCAAAAAACCGGCGTTGGTCACCGTGGTCCCCGTGATGCCGATTTGTTGCAGCGCGGCGCCCAGCAGCAGCAAGCCGCCGAGGCCCGCAATTTTGAAACCATCCTGGCGCTGCAACGGTTTGGCTTTGCGCTGCAGGCTGCGCCATTCGATCCACATCAAGGGCGCCACCACCAGCGCGCCAATTAAAAAGCGCACGCCGGTGAACGTCATCGGCCCCACATGGGCCATGCCCTGGCTTTGCGCGACAAAGGCCGAGCCCCAAATCAGGGACACCAGCAGCAACAAAAGATTGGCTTGGGACCGTGACATGGCCTCAGCGCAGCGGCAGGTGGGTGGTGTTCTTGACCTCTTCCATCACCGCGTAGGTGCGTGTCTCGCGCACGCCGGGTAACTGCCACAGCACGGTGCCGGCAAATTCGCGGTACGCCGTCATGTCATTCAGGCGGGTTTTCAGCAGGTAGTCAAAACCGCCCGCCACCATGTGGCACTCCATGATCTCCGGGCGCACCTGCACCGCGGCCTTGAAGGCCTCAAACACATTGGGCGTGGTGCGGTCCAGCAGCATCTCGACAAACACCAGCATGCCGGCACCGAGCTTGAGCGGGTTGAGCCGCGCCTCATAGCCCAGGATGTAGCCGTCCTTGGTCAGGCGCTGCACGCGCGCCACCACCGCCGTGGGCGACAGGGCGACCAGCTCCGCCAGCTTGAGGTTGGAGATACGGCCATCCTCCTGCAGGCACTTCAGGATTTTGAGGTCAATACGGTCAAGGTCGGTCAGGTCAGACATCTTCGGGCGACTCAGGACAGCCGGTAGGTGTTGAGGTGGATGCTGGTCTCGCTGCTGCTGATGCCGCGGATCAGGCGAATCCGCTCCAGTACTTGGGACAACTCCGCCAGGTTGGCAGCGCGCAACTCGGCCAGCAAGTCCCAGCGGCCATTGGTGTCGTGCAGCGTGGCCACGCCGGGCTCGCCCAGCAGGCTGGCGATGACGGTTCGGGTGTCGTTGCCTTCCACGGCGATGCTCATGGAGGCGCTGATCGCGCTGGGGACGGCATCGGGGCGCAGGCGCACGGTGTAGCCGACGATGATGCCCGCGTTTTCCAGCTTGGTGATCCGGTTGGTGACGGTGCCGCGGGACACGCCCAACTTGCTCGCCAGCGTCGCCACGGGGGTGCGCGCATCCTTGCGCAGCAAGGCCAGTAATTGGTGATCGGTGGTATCCATGGGGTCATTTTGACATTGGACGCGGCCAACGCTGTGACGCTGTGTCAGCGGCTGACCGGGGCCGGGCGGCCAAAGAAATAGCCCTGAAAGGTGGTGCAGCCCAGCGCCAGCAAAGCATCGCGGTGCTCGGCGGTCTCGACCCCTTCGGCAATCACGGCCAGGCCCAGGCTGTCGCCCAGCGCCACAATCGCCTTGATGATGCTGGCATCCTGCGCATCCACCAGCACATCGCGCACAAACGACTGGTCAATTTTGAGCTGGTCCAGCGGCAGGCGCTTGAGCATGCTCAGCGATGAATAGCCGGTGCCAAAGTCATCCAGTGAGAAACGCACGCCCAGGGCTTTGAGCGCGGTCATCTTGGCGATGACACTCTCCACATCGTCCAGCAGCTGGCTCTCGGTCAGCTCCAGCTCCAGGCGCTGCGGGTTGGCGCCGGTGTCCAGCAGCACATGCTGCACCTCCTGCACAAAATCAGGCTGGCGGAACTGGCGTGCGCTGACATTGACAGCAATGGTTTGGTGCTGCCGGTCAGGGGACTGGGACCAGGCCACCAGCTGCAGGCAGGCTTCTTTCAAAATCCAGCGCCCCAGCGGCAGGATCATCCCGGAGGCCTCCGCCACCGGGATGAAGGTGAGCGGCGGCACCAGGCCGCGCTGCGGGTGCTGCCAACGCACCAGCGCCTCCGCGCCCAGACATTGCCCGGCGCGGTCGACCTGCGGTTGGTAGTACAGCAAAAATTCCGAGGCGGCCAGGGCGCGGTGCAAATCGGTTTCCAGCGCCATGCGCGCCGTCACCTGCGCTTGCATGTCGGTGTTGAAAAAGCACAGCGTGTTGCGGCCGTCGCCCTTGGCCTGGTACATCGCCAGGTCGGCCTGCTTGAGCAATTCGTCACGGCTGACGTTGGGCCCGGTAAACAGGGCAATGCCAATGCTCACGCTGGTTTGGTAAAGCTGCGTCTCCAGCGGGTAAGGCTCGCAGATATGGGTCAGCACTTTTTGCGCCACCACCTGGGCCTGTTGCGCGGCCTCTTCCCGTTGCGGGCTCAGGCCCTGCAGCAGCAGCACAAACTCGTCGCCGCCCTGGCGCGCCAGCGTGTCTTGCGCGCGCGTGCAGGCGCTCAGGCGGGTGGCGATCTGGCACAGCAACTGGTCGCCTGCTGCGTGCCCCAGGCTGTCGTTCAGGTCCTTGAAGTTGTCGACATCGATGAACAGCAGTGCGCCCCCTTCGTGGTTGCGTTCTTGCGCCACCAGCGTTTGCTCCACCCGCTCCATGAAAAAGCGGCGGTTGGGCAGCTTGGTTAGCGGGTCGTAATAGGCCAGCTGGTGGATGGCTTCTTCGGCCTGCTTGTGCCGGGTGATGTCGGTAGAAATGCCGCACAAGGCGTAAATCGACCCGTCCGGGCGGCGTAGCGGCAGTTTGACGGACAGGTAGCTGTGGGTGGACGTGCCATCGGCGCTGCGATTGGTCTCTTCGGTCTCGACCCGCTCGCCTTTGGTAAACACCAGCATGTCATTGAGGCGCAGGTTGTCGGCGGTGGCGGCATCAAAGAACACGCTGTCGGTCTGGCCGGTGACTTGCGCCAGCGGGCGGTCGAACAGCTCGCACACCTTGCGGTTGGCGTACTGGTAACGCAGCTCCGGGTCCTTGATGTAAATGTGGGCATCCACGCTGTTCAAAATGGTGGCCAGCTTGTCTTCGCTGGCCCGCAGGTGCCGGGTTTTGGCCGCCACTTCACGCCGCAGCCAGGCGCCGGCCCCCAGGGCCAGCGTCAGCAGCAGGCCTAAGGCGCCCAGACCCCAAGTCACATACGGCGGGATGGCAAACTGCGGTGGCGCCTCCATCCAGCGCTCCATGACCGCGAAGTACTGCGATTCGGGTTGCGCCTGCCATTGCGCCAGGTCGCGGTCAATCGCCAGCAGCAGATCGGCGTTGCGGCCCTTGCCGGTGGCGTAAAAGAGCTGTGACGGTTGAAACAGGATGGGCGTGGGCTCCAGCTTGAATTTGGGACTTTGCAGGTCGCCAAAAAAGCGGTTGGCGGCCGCGCCATCCACGGCGCCAGAGGCGGCCAGTTCAAAGCCTTCATTCAAGGTCGCCACCGGCACCAGGTCGGCGTGCAGGCCAAAGCCCGCCAGCAGGTTGTTCAGGTAGGTTTGTTGCACCGAGCCCGCCAGCACGGCAATGCGCTTGCCCTTCAAATCCAGGGCCGAGTTGATCTGCACGCCGCTGTGCTTGTAGAGTTGCGACCAGCTCAGCAGGGCCGGCGTTTTATGCATGTCAAATAGCAGGGCGCGCTGCTCGCTGAAGGCAACATCGGGCATCAGGTCAATCTCACCGGCCTGCAGCGCTTTCAGGCAGGCCTGCCAGTCACAGGGCACGGTTTGCAGCGTCCAGCCCTCACGCTGGGCCATCGCCACCAGCAAGTCGCCCAAAATGCCGGTTGGTTGCTGCTGTGCCCCCATGAATATCTTGGGCTCGTTTTGGTAGACCCCCACGCGCACGTCACGCGCTTGCCCCGGGGCCGATAGCGCCAGCAGCAGCGCCCCGCAAAACACCCGCCAGCCCGTGCGTGCACGGGGGTCTAAAAACCAATGAGCAAGGGAAGACATGGGCATGACGGAGGAATGCGACAGGGTGGGTGTTTATACCGACTTTTCAGCGGGCAGTCTGGATAAATTTTTGTGCACATCACTATATCCTCGCCGGGTCTGTGGGCTGGGTGGTCGTGCATCCGGGGCGAGAATGGCGGGTGTTCAGTCAAGCCGCGCTGTCGCGGTCATTTTTAAGGAAAACAAGCCATGAAGCTCAAACACATCGCCGCCCTCGTGGGCCTGGCCCTGGCCCTGTCCACCCAGGCTGCCGACCTGAAAGCCTTGCGCATCGGCACCGATGCCACGTATGAGCCCTTCACCTTCAAAGCGCCCAGCGGCCAGCTGATGGGTTTTGACATTGACCTCTCGAACGCCCTGTGCGCGGAAATGAAGCGGCGCTGCGTGTTCGTCGAGTCCACCTGGGAGGGGCTGATTCCGTCCCTGCAGGCCAAAAAGTTTGACCTGATCATGTCCAGCATGACCATCACTGACCAGCGCCGCAAAGCCGTCAGCTTCAGCGACAAAATGACCGACATTCCGTACCGCGTCATCGTCAAGACCGGTAGCGGCATGGATGGCTCACCGGCGTCGATGAAGGGCAAAAAAGTCGGGGTGCTGAAAGGCTCCACCGACGCTGACTTTGCCGACAAACACTACGCCCCGGCCGGTGCCACGGTGCAGCGCTACGAGTCGACCCAGGCCTCGTACCTGGACCTGAGCTCGGGTCGGCTGGACGCCATTGTGGGCAATCTGGTGGAAATGAAAGGCGGCTTTTTGGCCAAGCCCGAAGGCAAGGCCTTTGAATTTGCCCCCTACGAGTTGAAGGACCCGGTCATTCTGGGCTACGGCACCGGCGCCGCCATGCGCCGCCAGGACACCCAACTCAAAGCCGAGGTGAATGCGGCCCTGAAGGCGGTGCGGGCCAACGGGCAGTACAAAAAAATTGTCGACAAGTACTTTGACGTCGACGTTTACGGCAAGTAAGCCCGAGCGCTGTGGGCTTATGGCGCGGGTGCCAGGCTGTCGCAATCGGCACCACCGGTGCCCCGGACTTGCAGGGCCATCGATTGGTTTTCAGCCAGGCCGCTCCACGCCTGCTCGCTCAGGCCGCATTGCCAGGATTTACCTTGGAGGGAGCGCAGCGTGACGCGGTAAGTCTCACTCCGCGTGCCCAGGCGCTGGGCGCCCAGGGTGTTGCCTTGTACCAAAGCGTTTGCCAGCACCGGATGAGGCCAAGTGGGTGCCAACCGGGCATCGCCCGCCAAGTCGTCGGTTCGCAAGATGTGCCAGCGGTTGATGAGGTAGCTGCATTGGGCATCAAACACCGGCTCCTGTCGGTAACTGGGCGTGCACTCGCGGTGCTTGGTGAAGGTGCCGTCGCCCATGTCGTTGCGCGTGTTGACGCACACTTCGCCGGTCTGGATCTGGCGGGTGCTGCGCTGTGCCTGGGTACTGCGGACCTGGTAGGCGCCAGCGGGCGTCGCATCGCACCAGTCGGTGCTTTTAACGGCAGTGAAGTGCTCTACCGCCACGGAGCGGCTCCAGCTTTTCTCCACCAGTTGCACGCGTTCGCCATGCAGGCTGAACAACTGAATGACAAACTGGATCGCCAGATAAGCACAGCCCACCGCCACCACGCCGAGGATCGCCATGAACCACTTGAAGCCCGTCGGCAGACCGGGCGTGTTGGCTACCGGGGCGGTCGGTGGTCGTGGTGGCGTTGCCAGGGCGGACGCCAGCGGTGTTGGCGCAGTGGCTTGAGTGGCGGTGTCGATCACCCTCGCGACGTTTTTGGCGCCCTCTTTGGGGCCACCGCAATTGATGCAAAAAGCCGCAGCCGCCGAGTTGGGTGATTCGCAATACGTGCAGGCCCAGTCCACGCCGACAAAGCGGTGTCCTTTGGCTTCGACCTCCTGGTCTGGTTCAGGGAAATAACGCTGTGTGGGGTCTTGGGCCGCACCGCACATGGGGCAATGTCGCTGGCTTTTGGCGAGCAGTTCATGCGTGCCGCAGGGCGCGCAATTCCATAACATTTCGAAAAATTGATCGGCCATGGCGGCAGGTGTCCGGGGTTTGAGGGGCCGTGCCCCGGTGGTTTTTTTGCGCTTATTTTATGAAAAACAAGCTGTTGTTCTGGCCCGGGCAGTGGCAATTTTGGCAATGCGGTAATTCATGCGGTACTCTTTCGTAAATCAAGCCCGCGGCGGTTTGTGCGGGCCGCTGACATTGGGGCAGATGCTTCCGCGAATGTCCTCCGCCCTTCGGGCTCCTCCTTGATTTCGCTGCACCATCTTCCCCAATGCCAGCGTCTGCCAGCCGTGTTAGCCCGCGGTAGGGCAAGATATCCGGACTCAGGACGGCGTGGCATTCAGTGCCGTGAGGTTCAGGAGGAGGCCAAAGGCCGGGGGACACGAACAGAGCTGAATGCCACGTCGCCCTGGGTCCTGTTTTAAAGCGTGACGGTTCATCTCACTAATAAGTCGCTATTTATTAGTGAGAAATGAATGTAGTTTTCATGAAGAATTGCATTTTTGCCAGCACCAACGGAGATTCGCCCCATGCGCCTGCCTCAACCCTACCGCCCCGAAGCCGACATCGTGGCCCATCGCCTGAGCGCCTTGGGCAGTGCGCTGGACTGGGCTGCAGCCGCCAAAGCCGCCACGCCGTGGGTGCAGGCCGTGCGGCACAACCCGCCGCCGTTCTGGGCCATGGAAAGCCTGCTCAAGGAATACCCGATCAGCAGCGCCGAGGGCCTGGCCCTGATGCGTCTGGCCGAAGCCCTGCTGCGCGTGCCCGATGCTGAAACCGCGGTGGCGCTCACCGCCGACCAGCTGGGGCGCGCCGACTTTGAAGCCGCCGGCGACAAAACGCTGGCCCGCCTGAGCAGCACCGCCATTGCCATGAGCAAGAAGTTTCTGCCCGACAGCGAAGCACCCACCGGCCTGTTCGCCAAGCTGGGCGCACGCTCGGTGGTGGCGGCCACGCTGCGTGCCGTGCAGTTGCTGGGCCGCCAGTTTGTGCTGGGCCAGACCATCGGTGATGCCATGAACGAGGCCAATTCGGCCCGCCGCAAAATCCACGGCTTACGCTACAGCTACGACATGTTGGGCGAGGGCGCCCGCACCGAGACCGATGCGCTCCAGTACCTTGCCAGTTACCAGCACGCGATTCAATCCATCGCCACGCAGGCGCAAGCTACCGGGGCGTGTGAGCACAACGATGGCATTTCCATCAAGCTCAGCGCCTTGCACCCGCGCTACGAAGACGGGCAAAGGGCGCGCGTCATGGCCGAGCTGGTGCCGCGCGTCTGGGGCTTGTGCGAGCAGGCGGCGCGGGCCAACATCAACCTCACCATCGACGCCGAAGAGGTCGACCGGCTGGAGTTGTCGCTCGACGTGCTGGAGCTGCTGATCGCCCGCGTGGCGCAGCATTACCCGCAGTGGACCGGCTTTGGCCTGGCAATGCAGGCCTACCAAACGCGGGCGCTGGAGCTGGTGGAACACGTCATCGCGCTGGCTCGCCGCTACAAGATTCGCCTGATGTGCCGTCTGGTCAAAGGCGCATATTGGGATGCCGAAATCAAGCGCGCGCAAGAGATGGGTCTGCCCGCCTACCCGGTGTTCACGCACAAGCACCACACCGACGTGTCCTATCTGGCCTGCGCCCAAGCGCTGCTGGCCGCACCCGATGCGCTCTACCCGCAATTTGCCACGCACAACGCCGCCACCATCGCCGCCATTTTGCAGATGGGCGCCAAGAGCGGCGCGCCATTTGAGTTGCAGCGCCTGCACGGCATGGGCGAGGGCGTGTACCGCGAGGTGCTGAAAAACCCGCTGATCGCCTGCCGCGTCTACGCCCCGGTCGGCGCGCACAAAGATTTGCTCGCCTACCTGGTGCGCCGCCTGCTGGAAAACGGCGCCAACTCCTCGTTTGTGCACCAGCTGGCCGACGAGTCGGTCGGCATGGCGGACCTGCTGATTTCGCCGCTGCGGCTGGAGCCCGAGTCGTCGCTGCCGTTGCCGCTGGCACTTTTTGGCGCAGCGCGCCCCAACAGCGCCGGGCTGGATTTGACGGTCGACGCCATGCGCGCCCCGCTGCTGGCTGCCTACCCAAGCGTGGCAATCCCGGTGGTGCCGGTGTTTGATGCCACCTTGGCGAGCCACGCCGTGACGGTCAGCGCTGAGTGTTACCTACAGTGGCGCAAGACCGAGGTGGCCGAGCGCGCCGCCATCCTGCGCCGCGCCGCCGACGAGTTGCAACACCAGTTGCCCAGGTTCTGTGCGCTGCTGGTCAAAGAGGCTTTCAAGACCTGGGGTGATGCGGTGAGCGAAGTGCGCGAGGCGATCGACTTTATGCGCTACTACGCCCTTGAGGCCGAGCGCATCATGGCGCCCATCGCCATGCCCGGTCCGACTGGCGAGAGCAACGAGTTGCGTCTGATCGCGCGCGGCCCGTGGGTCTGTATCAGCCCATGGAACTTTCCGCTGGCTATTCTTCTGGGCCAGGTGGCGGCGGCGCTGGCTACCGGCAACACCGTGCTGGCCAAACCGGCCGAACAAACCCCCGGCGTCGCGCTGGCGGCGGTCAAATTACTGCACGCGGCGGGCGTGCCCGAAGGCGCTTTGCAACTGCTGCACGGCCCGGGCGACACCGTGGGTGCCGCGCTGGTGGCCGCGCCTGGCGTGGCGGGGGTGGTGTTCACCGGCTCGACGCAAGTCGCCAAGATCATCAACCGCGCACTGGCGGCCAAAGACGGCGCCATCGTGCCGCTGATAGCCGAGACCGGTGGCATCAACGCCATGCTGGTCGATAGCACCGCCTTGCCCGAACAGGTGAGCGATGCCGTCATGCAAAGCGCTTTCAGAAGCGCCGGCCAGCGCTGCTCGGCGCTACGCCTGTTGTGTGTGCATGACACCATTGCCGATCACGTAATTGAGATGATCCAGGGCGCGGCCCAAGAACTGGTGGTGGGCGACCCGGCGGATCTGGCCACGGATGTCGGGCCGGTGATTGACCGCGACGCTTTCGACGGCATTCTGCAGCATCTGTCGCGCCTGAATAGGCACGCCAAACCGTTGCTGGCGCCCTTTGTCGCGACAGGTCTTGGCGGCGGCCTGGCCAACCTGCTGGCCCCGCAAGCGTTTGAAGTCAATACCATCGCCGACCTGCAGCAGGAAATCTTCGGCCCGGTGCTGCACATCGTGCGCTGGTCGGGTGATCCGCAAGCGGTCATCGACCAGATCAACGCGCTGGGCTACGGCCTAACCATCGGTATTCAGACCCGCATCGACAGCCGCGCCCAGGCGCTGGCCCGCGCCGCGCATGTCGGCAATGTCTACATCAACCGCAACCAGATCGGTGCCGTGGTTGGCGTGCAGCCCTTCGGCGGCGAAGGCCTGAGCGGCACCGGCCCCAAAGCCGGCGGCCCGCACTATTTGTACCGCTTCTGCGCGGAACAGACCATCACGGTGAACACGACAGCGGCGGGCGGCAATGCGGCCTTGCTGGCTGGGTAATTAGCAGCCAGCAAAGACGGCAGGTCGTGGACGCGGCCGGCCCGGTTTGAAAATTCAGCGCCAGTTGATGGTTCGCAACGCGGGCGCGTGCTCCGGGCGCCATCCATCTTGTCAAAGCCGGCGGATTGCCTCTAAATACCGACGTGGCAAGGCGGCTGTCCATGCGCCTTCAAAGCGGGCGCCGTTCCTTTTCGAAGTGAGTGACACATGGATCGGCGTCTTGCCACAGACCCATCCTCACTTGATTCAAAAGGGGCATACCATGACACGTCAATACATTGATTGCAGAGACTATCCGAGTACGATGAATTGCTCGGTTGCGCTGTCGGCGGATTCCGACAAGGAGTTGCTGGAAGCGGCGGTGCAGCATGCGGTGGCCATCCACCAGCATGAGGACACGCCGGAGTTGCGGGCCCAGCTCAAACAGATGTTCAAGCCCGGCACGCCGCCGATCGCGCAAGGGGCCGCCGCCAAGGGCTAGTGCGGCGCATACAGCCAGCACACACAGAACAGCTGGTCCACATCCGTCCAGGCCGGGCCGGGGGTGAACCCGGCCTGGATGGACTGTTCGTGCAAATCGTCGAGGCTGAATTTGTACGAGTTCTCGGTGTGCAGGGAGTCGCCGTTGGCCAATTCATAGCATTGCCCGGCGAGCAGGACGTGCTGGCGGCATTGGCTGACCAGGTGCATCTCGATGCGGCGTTGCGGTGCGTTGTAAAACGCATAGTGCGCAAATTGGGCCAGCGTAAAGTTGCAGTCCAGCTCGCGGTTGGCACGCGCCAGCAGGTTCAGGTTGAAGGAGGCGGTGACGCCTTGCGCATCGTTATAGGCCGCATGCAGCGTGGCCGGGCTTTTCACCAGATCAACCCCCAGCAACAGCGCGCCGCCGTGCAGCACCTGGGCGGCGGTTTGCAGAAACTGCAAGCGTTCCTGCGGCGTGAAGTTGCCGAGGGTGGAGCCCGGGAAAAAGCCCACGCGCTGCCCGGCGTGTGCCAGCGGTGGCGGCAGGCCAGGCATGTGGGTGTAGTCAGCGGCGATCGGAAACACGTCCAGGCGCGGAAAGTCTTGTGCCAGCCGTTGGGCCGCATGCAGGAGGTGCGTGCAAGAGATGTCGATCGGCAGGTAGCGGGCCGGTTGCTCCAGCGCGGCCAGCAGCAGGCGCACCTTGTGCAGGGAGCCGGCACCAAATTCAACAATCTCGGCGTGGGGGCCGGCCAGGTCGGCGATGTCATGCGCATGGCGCTGCAGCAGAGCCAGCTCGGTGCGGGTCGGGTAGTACTCGGGCAAGCCGCAGATGCGGTCAAACAGCAGCGAGCCCAGCTCGTCATAAAAGTACTTGGGCGAAATGCAATGGGGTGGCGTGGCCAAGGCGCTTTGCAGGTCGTGCAAAAACGCGGCATGGTCGGCGTGAGGCGTGTTCATTTGGCCAGCCGCAGTCCAGAAAATTGCCAGCGTGCCGCCGGGGGAAAGAAGTTGCGGTAGGTGGGGCGGCTGTGCCCCGCGGGTGTGGCCAGGCTGGCGCCGCGCAGCACCAGCTGGCCGACCATGAATTTGCCGTTGTACTCCCCCAGCGCGCCGCTGGTGGGCTGAAAGCCGGGGTAGGGGTCGTAGGACGAACGGGTCCATTGCCAGGCCTGGTCGCTCATCTGGGTGAGGCCGGGTGTGCCAAACGCCGCTTCCCATTCAAACTCGGTTGGCAGGCGGGCCTGGGCCCAGCAGGCATAGGCGGCAGCTTCGTAAAAACTGAGGTGGACGACGGGCGCCAGCGGATCGAGGGCTTGCACCCCGTGCAGACCAAACACCTGCCATTGCTCGCACGGCGCCCGCGGGTCACCCGGTGCCAGCCAATAGGCTGGGGCCTGCCAGTGCTCGGCCTGCACCAGCGCCCAGCCATCCGACAGCCAGAAGTCGGGCCGTCGGTAGCCGCCGTCGGCGATGAAGGCGGCATAGTCGGCGCAGTTGACCAGCCGACTGGCGAGCTGGAACGGCGGCAACAGCACCTGATGGCGCGGCGACTCGTTGTCGAACGCAAAGGCGTTGCTGGTGTGGCCGATCCAGGTGATGCCGCCTGGCAGGCTCAGCCAGGTCAACTCACCGGCACCAGCGGCCAGCGGGGGCGCCGCCGGGCTGGCGGCCTGACAAGCGGGCAGCAGCGGGTTGCATGACAGCAGGTGCAGCAGGTCGGTCAGCATCAGCTCCTGATGCTGCTGCTCGTGGTGCAGGCCCAGCACCAGCAAAGGCGCCACCTGCAGCCAGCTGGCATGGTCCGCTTGGGCGATCAAGGCCAGCACCGCGGCGTCCACATGGGCGCGGTAGCGCTGGACCTCGGCCAGGGACGGGCGTGACAGCAAGCCGCGTTGGGGCCGGGGGTGGCGTGGCCCCAGTGCCTCGTAGTAGGAGTTGAACAGGTAGGCGAAGTGGCGGTCGAACACCGGGTAGGTGCGGGCATGCGGGCCGAGCACCAGCGCTTCAAAAAACCAGCTGGTGTGTGCCAAGTGCCATTTGGTGGGGCTGGCATCGGGCATGGACTGGATGCATTGGTCCTCGGCCGACCAGCCCTCGGTCAAGGCCAGGCTGTGCGCCCGCACGCTGGTATAGCGCTGCGCCACGGCCGCGCGCCAGGACGGCTCGTTGGCGGGGGGGCTGGGGTCATCCGGATTTTTGAGTGACATGTCACCGGATTAAATGGAAACCTGGTCAATCTGACTTGCGAACGCGCAAAAAATAGCCAACAGAACAGGGGCGACCAAGGGCATGCCGACCGCTTCCTAGAATACGCCCACCATGCCCCTACTTGCCCGCACCCCACGACCTGCCTGCGCCATCTGTTGGCGCCCGCAACGGACTTGCATTTGCCAGTGGGTCACACCCACGCCGCATGCGGTGGAAGTGGTGGTGTTGCAGCACCCGCTGGAGGTGACACAGGCCAAAGGCAGTGCGCGCTTGTTGCATCTGAGCCTGCCGCACAGCCGGCTGGTGATCGGCGAAGTGTTTGACGAAGCCGAGTTGCAGGCCCTGCTGCGCGCCCCGCTGGATGCCGCTGTCGGAACCTCCGCCCCGGCGCACACCCTGTTGCTGTACCCCGACACGCCGCAGGACCAGGCGCGCGGTCTGCCAGCGCCGCCACCGCTGGCCGCCGGGGCTTTGCAGGCGCCCGCGTCGCTGCGCCTGATCGTGCTCGATGGCACCTGGCGCAAAAGCCACAAGATGTTGTACCAGAACCCGCTACTGCAGCAGTTGCCGCGCCTGGCGTTGCGCGACCTGCCGCCCTCGCACTATCTGATTCGTAAAGCCCACCGGCCCGACCAACTTTCCACGCTGGAGGCGACCTGTCTGGCGCTGATGCAGCTTGAAGGTGACGCCCAGCTATTTGCGCCCTTGCTCACCGCGTTTGATGGTTTTGTGGCGCAGCAAATCCATCTGCGGACCACGCACGGCCAGCGCGACTGATTGCCCGTCTTGACCGGGGGCAATTGCTGATTTTCATCAACGCAGCGGCCACGCGCCGTTCCCATAATTTGGTCTTTCTAAAGCCTGAAAAGGACCGGCCATGTTTCCTGGCGACCACGACATTGAGCGCGCTGTGCTGGAGTTGGAGGGCTGCCTGCCGGAGCCTTTGCGTTCACTCGCCCGCGTGGCCTATGACTACCGCTGGTCCTGGTCGGTGGACGGTGCGGCCCTGTTCGAGACGCTGGACCCCGAGCGCTGGCGCCGCACCGGGCTCAACCCCCGGCGCCTGCTGACCGAAACCCCGCGCGCCATGCTGGCCCGCGCGGCCGATGACGCCGGCTTTGTCGGCTGGGTCGACCGCATTGCCGCCGAGTTGGCCCATGAGCGGGCGCGGCCCTGGCTGGCCGGGTCGGTCTGCCCGGCGCACCCGGTGGCGTTTTGTTGTTCCGAATTTGGAGTGCATGGCTCGCTGCCCATTTACTCCGGCGGTCTGGGCGTGCTGGCGGGCGATATTCTGAAAGAAGCGTCGGACCTGGCGCTGCCGATGGTGGGCGTCGGGCTGATGTACCGCACCGGCTACTTTCACCAGCGCATCGACGCCACCGGCTACCAGCACGAGTACTGGCTGGATGCCGACCCCGAGCGGCTGCCCTGCGTCAAGGTCACCCGCGACGATGGTCGCGCCGTCACCGTCACGGTGCCGATTGACAACGAAAACGTCACGCTGCAGATCTGGCGCGTTGATGTCGGGCGCGTGCCGCTTTACCTGCTGGACACCGATCTGCCGGTGAACAGCCAGATGGGGCGCTGGATCACCTCGCGGCTGTACGAGAGCAACCGCGCCATCCGGCTGGCGCAGTACGCGGTGCTGGGCGTGGGCGGCGTGCGGGCGTTGCACGCGCTGGGGCTGGCGCCGTGTGTCTACCACTTCAACGAAGGTCACCCGGCGCTGGGTGTGTTCGAGCTGCTGGCCCAGGCGCAGGCCTCCGCCCCGGCTGGTAGCGGCGTGGACGACGCCTGGCAACGGGTGCGTGAGCAGGTGGTGTTCACCACCCACACACCGGTGCCGGCGGGTAACGAGACCTACCAGCGCGCCGAGGTGTTGGGCATGCTGGGCCGCATTGCCGACGCCGTGGGTGACCCCGAGCGATTTTTGGCGCTGGGCCGCCTGGACCCGAGCAACCCCGAGCAAGCCCTGAGCATGACCGTGCTGGCGCTGCGTGCCAGCCGTCAGGCCAACGCCGTGAGCCAGCGCCACGGGCAGGTGGCACGCGCCATGTGGCAGCCGCTGTTTCCCGGGCGCCCGGTGGCTGAGGTGCCGATCACCCACATCACCAACGGTGTGCATGTGCCGACCTGGCTGCACGGCCCGATGCGCACGCTGCTGGACCGCTACCTGGGCGACGGCTGGCTCCGCCGCGCCGACCAGCCCGCCACTTGGGCGCCGGTGCAGGACATTCCCGCCGCCGAGTTGTGGGCGGCCCGCTGTGCGGCACGCCGGCAGTTGGTGGACATGATCGCCCGCCGCGCCACCAGCGACCGGCTGAGCCGTGGCGAGCCGCTGGACTACGCCGAGGCGCCCAGCAGCGGCTTTGACCCCGAGCGTCTTACGCTGGGTTTTGCCCGCCGCCTGGCGACCTACAAACGGCTGCACCTGGTGGCCTTGTTGCCGGAGCGGGCGCTGGCGCTGATCGGCGGCGAGCGCCCGGTGCAATTTGTCTTTGCCGGCAAGGCCCACCCGGCGGACATGGCGGCCAAAGAGGTGGTGCGGCAAGTGTTTACTCTGAAAAAAGCGCCCGGTGTGGCCGGACGGGCGGCCTTTTTGGAGGACTACGACATCCCGTTGGCGGGCCACCTGGTGGCAGGCTGTGATGTGTGGATCAACGTGCCGCGCCCGCCCAACGAGGCCAGCGGCACCAGCGGCATGAAGTCGTGTCTGGGCGGTGGCTTGCAACTCTCAGTGCTGGACGGCTGGTGGGCCGAGGCCTATGACGGCAGCAACGGCTGGGCCATCAATGGCGACGTGATGGAAGACACCCTGGCGCAGGACCAGCACGACGCTCGAGCTCTGTTCGACCTGCTGGAGCAAGTGGTGGTGCCGATGTTTCATGAACGCGACGCCAACGGCGTGCCGCAGCGCTGGGTGGCAATGATGCGGCGCAGCCTGCTCACCAACGGCCCGCGCTTCAGCGCCACCCGCATGCTGCGCGAGTACGCCGAGACGGTTTATCGGTGTGACTAAATCTGCCACGCAGATTACACTGGTCGATTACGTCGTTGAAACAAAAAAGAGCATCACAAAAGTATGGGTAACCCTTCTACCAAGTCAGTCCTTATCGTTGACGACAGTCGAGTTTCGAGGATGTTGATCAAATCCATGATATTGGTGCGATTTCCTCACTGGGAGATCACCGAAGCGATCAGCGGCGAGGCCGCCTTGGCGGCAGCCCAGACGCAGCGTTTTGATTACTGCACCATGGACATTAATATGCCCGGCCTGCTGGGCACCGATGCGGCAGAGCAGTTGCTCAAATTACAGCCCACGTTGCGTATCGCCCTGGTGTCGGCCAATATTCAAGAAGCGCAGCAAGCCCGGGCGACCCAAATGGGCGTTCGGTTTGTGGCCAAGCCGGTGACTGAAAAGTCGGTGGCGTTGGCGCTGGCTTATTTTCAAGAGCAACTCTGATGGCCCTCACCGCTGACCAGCTGGACGCGCTAACCGAGATTTTCAACATCGGCGCCGGTCGCGCTGCCGCCAGCTTGAGCGACATCGTCGGTGACGAAGTGCTGCTGTCGGTGCCCCAAGTCGAGTTCTACCGGGCCAACGAGGTCAACGCCAAGGTGTTGTCGCTGTCTTCAGCGCGACTCGGCTCGGTCAAGCAGCAGTTCAATGGACCGTTCAACATCACGGCCTCCCTCGTGTTCACTGAAGAACGGGCGCTTGAAATCGTGCAGGAAATGCTGGGCTCGCAGGTCGAGATGGCGGACCTGGTGGAGTATGAGCAGGAGGCCATGTGCGAGGTCGGCAACATCATTTTGAATGCCAGCCTGTCGGCCATGGCGGACATGCTGGGCATCACCTTTGACAGCACCTTGCCCGAGTATTCCAGCGATGCGCCGGACGTGGTCATTGGCCGCATCGTGGCCGATACCAACAACCCCATGCTGCTGATCCTGCACATGAACATGATCATCGAAAAACGGCGCAGCCAGGGCACCCTGATTTTCTGGTTGAGCTC
The DNA here is from genome assembly GCA_903938955.1 of uncultured beta proteobacterium. Next base: position 17,126 of record CAJAFJ010000551.1, read on the forward strand.
CTCGTCCCTCAATCTGCTGATTCTTCACATTGACCAGTTTCTCGCCCGGATTTAGCGCGCCTCACTGTATGCCACTCGATAAACTCTGCACCGGC